>CAXTTH010000006.1:0-6700 GCA_964247035.1 uncultured Acetobacteraceae bacterium | reverse complement strand
GGTTGAACGTGCTGCCGCCCGGCACGGCTGGCAGCACGTTAAACCCCGCCAGCGCTTCGGCCACCTGGCCCGCATCGCCGACCGGCTGCAGCGCGCTCACGTGTGGCAGCAGCGCCTCGGCCGCGTGGCGGATGACAGGCTTGCCAGCGATCATGGTGAACTGCTTGGGGATATCGCCGCCGAAGCGGTTGCCGTTGCCTGCGGCAACCAGGATGGCGGCGATGCGCATGCCGGAGCAATGCGCGGCGGGACGGCTCCCGTCAATCCAGCATCGCGTCTGCCGTCACCGTGATTGCCATACGGCAAGGCGAGGCGTAATTTGCCTAAATGCTAAGCAATGCCCTTCCTCCGCTCACGCTTGGCGCCGGCCCTCGTGCCGTGGCGATCGACACGCCGGTCATCCTGGCCCCTATGTCAGGCGTCACCGACCTGCCGTTCCGCCGCCTGGCCAAGCGGCTCGGCACGGGGATGGTGGTGTCTGAGATGATCGCGTCCTGGGCCATGGTGCGGGAGAACCAGGCAACGCTGCGGATGGCCAGCGTGGACGGCGACGGTCCCAACGCGATCCAGTTGGCCGGCTGCGACCCGGCAGCCATGGCCGAGGCCGCCCGCATCGCCGAGGGCCGCGGCGCCGACCTGATCGACATCAATTTCGGCTGCCCCGTGAAGAAGGTCGCGGTGGGGCAGAGCGCCGGGTCCGCCCTGATGCGGGACGAGGCCGCCGCCGCCCGCATCCTGGAGGCCACCGCGCGCGCCGTGCCCGTGCCCGTCACGCTCAAGATGCGGATGGGCTGGGACCACGCGAACCTGAATGCCCCCCGCCTGGCGCAGATCGCCGAGGCCAGCGGCATCGCCATGGTGACGGTGCACGGCCGCACCCGGCAGCAGTTCTACACCGGTGCGGCCGATTGGGACTTCATCGCCGAGGTGAAGGCGGCAGTCGGCATCCCAGTGATCGCCAACGGCGACATCACCACCGTCGAGCAGGCGGCAGAGGCCTGGGCCCGCTCCGGGGCCGACGGCGTGATGGTCGGGCGGGGCTGCTACGGCCGGCCCTGGTTCCCGGCCCAGGTGGCCGCCTTCCTGCAAACCGGGCAGCGCCTGCCGGACCCGGCGCTGGCTGTGCAGAAAGCCATCCTGCTCGACCATTACCATGCCATGCTGGCGCATTTCGGGACGCAGCCGGGCCTGCGGCTGGGGCGCAAGCACGTCGCCTGGTACTCTCGCGGCCTGCATGGCTCGGCCGAGTTCCGCGCCTCGGTCATGGGCTGCGACGACGTGGCCGCCGTGCTGCGCCTGATCGACGTTTTCTACGATCCGCTGATCGAGGCGCCGATCGCCCTCGCCGCATGATCGGCGCTGCCCGCACCCTGCTCAAAGCCGTCGGCAAGGGAAGCGCTGCCCGGGAGACAGACGCGGCCGCCATGCTGGGGGCCCTGCCAGTGCCCGTGTTGCTGCTGGATGCCGAGAGCCGGTTCCGCTTCGCCAATCACGCGGCCGAGCAGTTCCTCGGGCTCTCGATGCAGCAACTGTCCCACATGGCCTTGAGCGACCTGCTGCCTGGCGATCACCCGCTGTTCGCGCTGCTCGGACAGGTGCGGCAGCACGGCACCACCATCGCCGACCATGACCTGACGCTGCAAAGCCCCCGGCTGCACAAGGCGGCGGTGACGGTGCAGGCCACCCCGCTGCTCGACGAGCCGGGAGCCGTGCTGCTGTCCTTGCAGGACAGCTCGGCTGTGCGGGCGCTGGACCGCCAGACCCTGTTCCGCTCGGCTGCCCGGTCGGTCAGCGGCATGGCGGCGGTGCTGGCGCACGAGGTCAAGAACCCGCTTTCCGGCATCCGGGGCGCGGCGCAGTTGCTGGAGGGCAGCGTCGGCGACGGCGACCGGGAGCTGGCGGTGCTGATCCGGGACGAGGCGGACCGCATACGCGCCTTGGTGGACCGCATGGAAGTGTTCGGCGAGAAGCCGATCGAGCGCCGGGCGGTGAACATCCATCGGGTGCTGGAACACGTGCGCCGCCTGGCGCAGACCGGCTTTGCGGCGCACATCAGGTTCAGCGAGGCGTACGACCCTTCCTTGCCGCCGGTGCTGGCGAACCGCGACCAGTTGGTGCAAGTCCTGCTCAACCTGGTCAAGAACGCCGCTGAGTCGGTCACGGCCGTCGATCTGGACGGCGAGATCGTCCTGACCACGGCCTACCGCCACGGCGTGCGCACTGCGGTGCCGGGTTCCACCCAGCGCGTCCACCTGCCGCTGGTGGTGACGGTGCGGGACAACGGGCCTGGCATCGGCGAGGATATCCGCCCTCACCTGTTCAAGCCGTTCGTGACGTCCAAGCCGTCCGGCAGCGGTCTCGGCCTGGCGCTGGTCGCCAAGATCGTGGCGGACCATGGCGGCCTGATCGAGGTGGACAGCCGCGCCGGCCGGACCGAGTTCGCGCTTCATCTCCCCGTCATCAGCGACGATGCGGGAGATGGGGAGGGCTAAGGCCGCCGGGAGCAGCCGCTTCCATCCGTCATCGCCGTGGCTGTCTCCAGTAAGGGCATGCATGACCATTCCGACCGTCCTCGTCGCGGATGACGACCGCTCCATCCGCACCGTGCTCACCCAGGCGCTGGGCCGGTCCGGATACCAGGTGCGTTCCTGCTCCAACGCCGCCACGCTGTGGCGCTGGGTGGAGGACGGCGAGGGCGACCTGGTCATCACGGACGTGGTCATGCCGGACGAGAACGGGCTCGACCTGATCCCCCGCATCCGCCGGGTGCGGCCGGAGCTGAAGGTCGTGGTGATGAGCGCGCAGTCCACCCTGATGACGGCGGTGAAGGCGGCGCAGCGCGGGGCGTTCGAGTACCTGCCAAAACCGTTTGACCTGAAGGAGTTGCTGGCCGTCGTGGGTCGCGCGCTGGCGGCTCCGCCACCCCTGCCGCCCCCGGCCGAGCCGCAGGAGAAGGAGGAGCGGCTGCCGCTGATCGGCCGCTCGGTGGCGATGCAGGAGATCTACCGCACCATCGCCCGGCTGACCACGGCGGACCTGACGGTCATGGTCACCGGCGAGTCGGGCACCGGCAAGGAGCTGGTGGCGCGCGCGTTGCACGACTATGGCCGCCGCCGCGCCGCGCCCTTCGTGGCCATCAACATGGCCGCCATCCCGCGCGAGCTGATCGAGAGCGAGTTGTTCGGCCACGAGCGCGGCGCGTTCACCGGGGCGCACAACCGCAACCAGGGCCGCTTCGAGCAGGCGCATGGCGGCACGCTGTTCCTCGACGAGATCGGCGACATGCCGCACGAGGCGCAGACCCGGCTGCTGCGGGTGCTGCAGGAAGGCGAGTTCACCACCGTAGGGGGCCGGCAGCCGATCAAGTCCAACGTCCGCATCGTCGCCGCCACCCATCGGGACTTGCGCCAGGCGATCCGTGCCGGGCAGTTCCGCGAGGACCTGTTCTATCGGCTGAACGTCGTGCCGATCCGCCTGCCGCCGTTGCGGGAGCGGAGCGAGGACATTCCCGTGCTGGCCCGCCACTTCCTGGACCGGGCGCGCGAGGGGGGGCTGGCGGGCAAGTCACTGGATGGCGGCGCTGTCGAGCGGCTGCGCACCTATCGCTGGCCCGGCAACGTGCGTGAGCTGGAAAACCTGATGCGGCGGCTTTCGGCGCTCTACCCGCAGGAGGTGATCGGCGAAGAGGTCATCGCGTCCGAGTTGAGCGCCGGCGGCGGCGAGCTGGAAGCGCCGGCTGCGGCCGACGGCGCAGAACCGCTCGCCGCCGCGGTCGAGCGCCACATCCGCCGTTTCCTGGCCACCTCAGGAGACGACGTGCCGACGCGCGACATCTACGACAAGGTGATCGCGGAGGTGGAGCGCCCGCTGATCCAGATGACGCTCTCGGCGACCCGGGGCAACCAGATCAAGGCTGCCGCCATGCTTGGGCTGAACCGCAACACGCTGCGCAAGAAGATACGCGACCTGGAGATTCCCGTCGTGCGCGGCATCGGCTGAGCGATGGACGCGCTGCCCCCGGCGGCTCCCGTGCTGGGCCAGTCCCGCATGGGCCACGCCATGGACATCCTGCTTGGCAAGGCAGTGACGCTTGTCCTGGCGGCGGTGGCGCTGGTGCTCGCCATCGTGACGTTCGTGATGCTGTCCGGCGGCGCCCCGATCACGTTCCGCCCCAACCTCACCTTCGCCTCCATCCTGGCCTGCGCCGCCGTGCTGCTGCTGCTGGGCGCGATCCTGGCGGGGCGGCTGACCCGGGTGTGGGTCGAGCGCCGGCGCGGCTCTGCCGGCTCGCGCCTGCACGTGCGGCTGGTGCTGATGTTCGGGGTGGTGGCCGTCACGCCCGCCATCGTGGTGGCGGCCTTCGCGGCGGCGTTCTTCAACCTCGGTATCCAGTCCTGGTTCGACGACCGTATCCGCACGGCGCTGGACGCGAGCCTGACCTCGGCGCGGACCTCGCTGGAGGAGCATCGCAACAACATCAAGGCGGACGCGCTCGGAGTTGCCATCACGCTGAATCGCGCCGGCGCGTTCCTGGCTAACCGTCCAGCGCTGTTTCAGGAGGTGCTGGACCAGGAAACCACGTTCCACGGCCTCATCCAGGCTGTGATCTATGACCCTTACACACATGAAATTGTTCTTTCTTCCGGCGTGCTGAGCGGCAACTTCGTCGATCTGCCAAGTGCCGAGGAGATCGAGCCGGCCCGGCGCGGCGACGTGTCGGTGATCGGCGGCGGCACGGACAACCACGTGCGCGCCGTGGTGAAGCTGGGCTCCACGCCCGAGCTGATGCTGATGATCGACCGCCCCGTGGACACGCAGATCATCGCGGCGGTGGACCGGACGGAGCAGTTGGTCGCGCAGTATCACCGCCTGGACGAGAACCGCACCAAGCTGCAAGTGACCTTCGTGCTCATCTTCGCCCTCGTGGCGCTGCTGGTGCTGTTTGCCGCGGCCTTGACGGGGCTGGTGATCGCCAACCAGATCGCCCGCCCGGTCGGCCGCCTGATCCATGCGGCGGAGCGGGTGCGCGCCGGCGACCTGGCCGTGCGCGTGCCGGAGGCGCAGAGCGAGGACGAGATCGCCGGGCTGTCCCGCGCCTTCAACCGCATGACCGGGCAGTTGGGCGCGCAGCGCACGGAGCTGATGGGCGCCTACGCCCAGATCGACGAGCGCCGCCGGTTCACGGAAACGGTGCTGGCAGGCGTGTCCGCCGGGGTGATCGGGCTGGATGGCCAGGGCCGGATCGACCTGCCGAACCGCGCTGCGTCCGAGCTGATGGGCAGCGACCTGCTGGGCTGCGTCGGCCTGCCGCTGGACCAGGTGGTGCCGGAGTTCGCCGCGCTGCTGCACGACGTGCAGGCGACGCCGGACCGGGCGCGCACGGCAGAGCTGCAGGTGGGGCCGCCGATCAACCGCCGCACGCTGCTGGTGCGGATCGGCACCGAGATGAAGGGAGCGGGGATCGACGGCTTCGTCGTGACCTTCGACGACGTGACCGAGCTGCTGGCTGCCCAGCGCAAGGCTGCCTGGTCCGACGTGGCTCGCCGCATCGCGCACGAGATCAAGAACCCGCTCACCCCCATCCAGCTCGCGGCGGAGCGGTTGAAACGGCGCTTCACGCGGGAGATCCAGTCCGACCCCGTGACGTTCGCGCAGTGTGCCGACACCATCGTGCGCCACGTGGGCGACATAGGCCGCATGGTGGACGAGTTCAGCGCCTTCGCCCGGATGCCGCAGCCGGTCATCAAGCCCGAGGACATCGGCCGCATCGCGCGCGAGGCGCTCGTGCTGCAACGCCAGGCGCATCCGGACATCGCCTGGGTGACTGAGCTGCCGGAGCGCGGCCCGATGGCCGACTGCGACCGGCGGCTGGTCAGCCAGGCGCTCACCAACCTGCTGGTGAACGCGGCCGACGCCGTCGCCATGCGCGCCCGCGCCGAGGGCGAGCCGGCGGGGCAGATCACCGTCTCGGTTCGTGAAGGCCCGTGCGCCGTGACGCTGGCGGTCGGCGACGACGGCGTCGGGCTGCCCCGGGAGGACCGGGACCGGCTGACCGAGCCCTATGTCACCCACAAGCCCAAAGGCACCGGCCTTGGCCTCGCCATCGTGAAGAAGGTCATGGAGGATCACGGCGGCCGGCTGAGCCTGGACGACCGGGAGGGCGGACCCGGCGCCGTCGCCAGCCTTGTCCTGCCCGCTCCCGGCCTTGCCAGCCAGGCAAGCGGCGGCATGATGGTTGCTGCTTCGGCGATAACCGATAGAAGGGTTCCGCATGGCGCATGAGATCCTGATCGTCGATGACGAGCCTGACATCCGGCTGCTGATCGAAGGCATCCTGCGGGATGAAGGCTACGACACGCGGCAGGCCGCCGACGCCGACTCGGCCATCGCCGCGTTCCGCGCGCGCCGGCCGTCCATGGTGATCCTGGACGTGTGGCTGCAGAACTCCCGCCTGGACGGCCTCGGCATTCTCAAGGCGCTGCACGTGGAGGAGCCGCACATCCCCGTGGTGATGATCTCCGGCCACGGCACGATCGAGATGGCGGTGACGGCCATCCAGCACGGCGCCTACGACTTCCTGGAAAAGCCGTTCCAGACCGACCGCCTGCTGATCCAGGCGCGCCGGGCGCTGGAAGCCGCAGCCCTGGCGCGCGAGAACGCCGAGCTGCGGCTGCGCGCCGGGGCGGAGGCGGTGCTGACG
>CAXTTH010000005.1:18405-22661 GCA_964247035.1 uncultured Acetobacteraceae bacterium | reverse complement strand
TCTCATCGAACGGGTGCAGCCGCTTTCGGGTTGGATTGTTAGGAATGACGGGCAGCGTTCCGCGCCCTTTAAGGAAGTGACGCAAGCCGTCGCTGTCGTAGCCCGCATCGGCAAGACATGCGTCGGGCGCTGGCAATGGCGCAAGCAGCCCATGCGCCGGCCGGTGGTCGCTGACCTGGCCGCCTGTGATGGTGAACGCGACCAACCGGCCAACAGCATCGGCTACGCCGTGGATTTTGGTCCCTGGTCCGCCGCGTGAGCGCCCGATGGCTTGGGCCTGGGCCCCCCTTTTCCGCCGGCTGACGCGCGCTGCGCCTTGGCCGTCGTGCTGTCGATGGCCTGGATGCCACCGGGCGTGACCTCCACCAGTGCTGCGAACATCCCCTGCCAGATGCCACGCTGCGACCATCGATGGAACCGGTTGTAGACCGTGGTCGAGGGGCCGTAGATCGGGGGCGTGTCCTGCCATCGGCAGCCGGTCTTCAGGACATGAACGACGCCGCTGAGAATGCGACGATCGTCTACCCGCTTGGCGCCAGGTTGATTGGTCGGCAGCAGCGGCTCAATGGCCGCCCACTGGTGATCGCTGAAGAAGAACTCCGAGGCCATGGCGATCGCTCCGCTGACATTCAGCGTGAATCACATCGCGCACCCGCTTCGCTAGCCCTGATTGAGTTTCAACCCTAGTTCGCAACTTGCGTAAACAGCCGCGACAGATAGCCGTGCGCCGAGCTAGGCCCGGCGTTCTTGCCGACCGACACTGTGGCGGTCAGCCCGAGTGCCAGATGTACCGTCTCCGGCACCTCGTCGACGCGAATGCGGACCGGGATGCGCTGCGCCAGACGCACCCAGGTGAACACCGGATCGACAGAAGCGAGTCCGTACGACCCCGGTGCCGTATTCGGCGTGTTGATTCCGGCTGCAATGCTATCGACGTGGCCGTGCACGGGGTCCGCAAATCCCATGAGGGCTACGACCGCTGGGTCACCCGGGTGGATGTGGGCAAGCTTGGTTTCTTCGAAGAAGCCGGTGACCCAGAAGCTGTCCGTATCGACCACCGACAAATTGCGGGTTCCCTTGGTGGCGTAGTCACCGGACCGAAGCTGTAGATTGGTCACGTAGCCGTTCACGGGCGACAGCACCTTGGTGCGGTGCAGGTCCACCCTCGACTGGTTCAACTGGGTTATTGCGGTAGCCAGGGCCGCTCGAGCCATGTCGAACGTTGCGGTAAAGGACTGCTTCTCTTCCATGGACGTGGAGAGCGTCGTCAGTTCCGCGCGGCGGGCGGCCTCATTCCGCTTGTTGGCCAAGTCCGCTTGCTTTGAAGACACGTTGGCCTCGGCCGACGCGACGCTGATCTCGAAGTCTATGGAATCGATTTCATACAACACGTCGTTGACGCGCACGGGCTGGTTGTCCTTGACGTGGACGGCGACGATGCGGCCCGATATCTCGGGGGCGCTGTCCACCACGTAGCCCTGCACCTGTCCGTCCCGAGTCCAGGGCGCCGTCAGGTAATGGCGCCAGATGATGAAGCAGCCGAGCCCCGCCGCGCACAGCAGGAGAAACGTGACCGTCAGACCAAATGCCCGGCGCGCATTGGAAAGCATCTCCTCCTCCTCTAAAGCCAGCCGACGAGCAGGGCCAGGATGCAGATGTAGATCGCAATCCCGGCAAGCGGAGGGTTTGCCACCCAGCGGAACAACCTGAAGCGGCTCAGCACCCAATGCAGGAGCAAGTAAAGGGCAAGAGCAACGATCATGTAGATGACCAAAGGCGGCAAGAGGACTCCGAACAGGTTAGTTTCGCGCCACATCTTAACGGGTGAGCAACAGCTTAAACCGTGCCAGCGACGGACGCCGGGCACCCAGCAATGCAAGTTCCGCCATTCCGGCTACGGCCTGCCGGACGGCGACCGATCCCGAGCGGGCGAGAAGGCTAACCGCCGCTTCTTGCAACGGACCGGGTTCCAGGCCCGCCAGGCATCCGCGGACTTGCCTTACGGCAGCGGCCAGGGAGGGCTCCGCTCGGCCAGCCGCGCCCAGAGCGGCGTAGGTCCTGTGCAGCGCCAATTGTGCCTCGCCGAGGCGGAACACGTCGCCCAGGAAGGCGCTCCGGCTGGGCCGTGGTCCCCCAAGCGACTGTACGGCGCGCGCCAGGCGATCGTACAGCTGAAACCGCACCGCGGTTTCACTGAGCTGCTGGTCGCGCCCGGCCCGGGCCATGTTGAACCCGCGGTCAACCGCGATCGCGGCCCGATAGAGGCGGCGCTTGGGTGAGACTGGCAACACGATTAGGAACGCGAGGAACGTGAACAGGACGATCAGGACCAACTCGGCCGCCGTGTTCAGGAAACCCGACAAATCGAAGGTCTCCTGGTTTGCCGGGCTGAGGAGCAGCGTAAAATAGAGCAGGGCCCCCGGCCCGGAGGAAGCGAAGTTCTTGGAGCGCACGACAAGCGACGTAGCGAATGCGAGCGGACCGACGGCGAGCGCGAATGGGACAAATCCAGATGCGGATGGCAGTATCAGGAAGTTCACGATCCCGGTCGCCAAGATCATGGGGACCAGGGGGAGCGCGAACGCGTTGACGTTCACGAGCGGAGCCGGTGCCGTGCCGAGCAACGCCAACAGCGCGGATTGCTGGATCAGCAGCAAGGTCGCCCCCGGCCAGCCGGCAAGCACGCAGAAGCAGGCGCCCAGACTGACGGCGATGGCGGTGCGTGCGCCGTTGAGGAGCGCAGCCACCATGTCATAGCTCACGCGCAGGTCGATTTCCGGCATCCGGCCGGTGCCCTCCGAGAGCGCGCGCAAGCCGGCAGCGGCATCGCGATGACGGCCTAGGATATCCGCTGCCCGGTCCACCAGCAGCGCCTCTTGCGGGGTCGCCGGCCTTGGCGCCGCCGGCATCGCCGGTGATGGCAGCGCCGAGGAGGCGCGGAATGCTTCCGCCACGTCGTGCAGGTACTGTAAAACGGCCGGGCTAACGCCTATCCTCGGTGCGAGCGCCAAGCTGCGGCTCGCGTCGAGACTGCCGAGCAGCGCCGCGAGGGTGTAGCGTGCCGCACGTCCCCGCAGACGGCCGTCCGGCTGTTCGACGGCGGCGTAGGTGGCGTCCGTCCGCAGCGCTGTCAGGCCGGCTCCCATTCGGGCCAGGGACGCTGGGTCGGGCAAGGGCCGGTTCTCCAGCGCGTCCAGGCCGATTGCCGCAACGGCCGCGGCCTGCGTCTGCAGGCTGCCCGCCAGCTTTGAAAGCGCCAGGTTGCCGCCGAACATCAGGTTGATGGCGAGCGTGGCTACGATGCCGATGCTGATCGCGGCTGTCCGGTCGAGCGCCAGGACGAATGCGTCGCCAGGGGAGTCGATGGAGCTGATGGCGATGATGGCGACCGTGATGCCGCTAAGCGCAGCGCCGTAGGACCGGAAATCCCGCATGAGCGCGGCGACGAAAGCACACAGTGCCATCCAAGCGACATATCCCGTCAGCAGCATCGTCCGGTCCTGCGGAAACGCCGACAACAGGCACAGTGCCGCGATGCAGCCCAGGGCCGTTCCGCCGCAACGGTAAAGGGCCTTGGACACCGCCATGCCTGCCGACGGCTGCGCCAGGACGCCAACGCACACGCCGGCGGTGGATGCCGGCTGCACCTGCGCCATGAACGCGACGGCGTAGGCCAGGAGCAGAGCCAGCGTGGTGCGGGCGGCAAAGGGCAGGGCATCCGCCTCGAAACCGGGGAGCGCAAGCGCGGCCGACCATGGGATCGCAGATCGACGTGCGTCCAAGCTAGACGCCTCCTGGCTGAGCAGCCCAAGCTGGCAAGCGGTAGCGTCCGGCCTCATCCCCGCACTGAACTAAGCCTGCTTCGGTCGGGAGGCGGGGGCTGCAGTCCCATGGGAGGCTGATTTGCGCTACCCGCACCAGACTGGGCGCTTCGGCAGCCCGGGCGTACAGGCGTGCACGCGAGATATCCTCACGCGCACAACGGCACGTCCGGACTTGGGCGGCCATACTTGAGGGCGGGCCTGCCTCGGACTTGGTGCAAGCAATCCCGTCACGCATGGGAGCCATCACTGGGCTTGCAGGTAGCGAACAAGATCCACGAACCCGGTCAACGAGAATGGCAGCAGGAGCAGGGCCGCCGCGACCGCGGCAACAAGCACCAGCAGGAAGGTCTCGCCGCCGGCCGGCCGGCCGGGCGGGGCCGGGGGCGCCAACGGATCCCTGCCGGCGCCCCAGGCCGGCACCCCAGGCGCTGG
>CAXTTH010000005.1:0-18395 GCA_964247035.1 uncultured Acetobacteraceae bacterium | reverse complement strand
CGCCCCCCCCCCCCCCCCCAACCCCCCCCCCGCCGCCCGGCCCCCCCCCCGCCCCCCCGCCCCCCCGGCTCCTGCGGCGCAAAGGGATCAATGCCGTCGAACACGGCCGTCACCGCTGCATCTGCATGACGCGGTCCATGCTCGGCATGTTGTGGTTGAGGTGTCCCATGATCCAGAGCGACCCGCCGATGAGCAGCAGGATGATCAGCACCCCGAAGGCCAGCGCCATGACGTTGTTAGTGCTGTCCGGCCCAGTGTTGATATGCAGGAAAAACACGAGGTGGACGCCCATCTGGGAGATGGCGAGCACGAACAGCGCGATGGGAATGCTTGGCTGCCACACGAGCGAGGTACGGGCGACCAAAAAGGACACGGCCGTCAGGAGCACTGCCAGGCCGAAGCCGACCATGTAGCTGCGGACGCCTTCCACCCCGTCCCGCACGCCTGGCCGCTGGTCACCCGGCGCCCTATCGCCTTCGTGACGGTCAAGACCCGCTTGGCTCGCGCTCATGCTGCAACTCCCATCAGGTAAACCACGGTGAACAAGCCTACCCAGACGATGTCGAGCGCGTGCCAGAACAGGCTGAAGCACATCACGCGCCGCAGGATGTCGGCCCGGTAACCCTTAGCCCAAACCTGCGCCACCACCGTCAGCAGCCATAGCAACCCGGCTGATACGTGCATACCATGCAAGCCGACGAGCGCGAAGAACGCGGACAGGAAGGCGCTGTGGCTCGGGCCGTCGCCCTTGGCCACCATGGACCAGAACTCCCGCACCTCGAGCCCGATGAAAGCGGTTCCCAACACGAAGGTTACGGCCATGGCACCATAGAACCAGCGGCCATTGCGCGCCTGCAGGCCGACACTCGCCAGGCCGCAGGTGAGGGACGAGACGAGCAGGCAGCCCGTCTCGACCGCGGTGCCCGTGATATTGAACAGCTCCCGCCCAGCGGGTCCGCCTGCTGTCTGCCCGGCTAACACGCCATAGGCGGCGAAGAATGCGGCGAACATGATGATGTCGGACAGCAGGAACACCCAGAAACCGAAGCCGACGATGATCCGCTTGGACGCCGGACGGCGCTCAGCGTGTTCGGTGTTAGGCTGCCGGTCGCCGCCTCCACCGTGCCCAAGGCGGTTGGGGTCTGCGCGGCGGCCGCCTCCGCTTCCGCCCGCCACGGCTGTTGGCGGCAGGAACGGCACGCCCTCAAGCTGCAGCAGAGAGCTGCCCGGCGCCGACCGCAGGGCCGACAGGCCCACGAAGGCCGCAGCGGCGCCGAACAAGACGGCACGAAGCTCGCGCAGCCGGGAGGGCCGGGCCGATCCCGACGGGCGCATCCCGTCGACCTGACGGGTCATTGCGCCGGCTCCAAACGGAAGAGCGACAATTGGCGTGCGGCGCGGTTGGCGCGGTCAATGCGCGCGGCCTCCGCAGCCGTAACGACATACTCGCTCCGGTCACGCCAGGCGAACACGACAAAGGTCGCGACCGCGCCTACCAGTCCAACCACCACCAGCCACCAGATATGCCAGATCAGCGCAAAGCCCATGAAGGTGGCGAAGAAGGCGCAGATGAACCCGGTGGGGCTGTTGCGCGGCACCTCTATGTCCACGTAGGCCGGCTCCGCTCCTAGCGCGTCCTGCCGGCGCGCCCGCTCCTTCATGCCCCAATAGGCATCCTCACCGGTGACTTCAGGCAGCACGGCGAAGTTGAAGGCCGGCGGCGGCGAGGCCGTGGCCCACTCCAGCGAGCGGCCACCCCACGGGTCGCCGGTCAGGTCACGCAAGGCGTCGCGCTGCCGGATGCTGACCACGATCTGCGCGATCTGCAGGATGATGCCCGCAAGGATCAACGCCGCGCCGCCGGCGGCGATCAGCAGCCAAGGTCGCCAGGCGGCCACGTCGTAGTGCTGCATGCGTCGGGTCATGCCCATCAGGCCCAGCACGTACAGCGGCATGAACGCCAGGTAGAAGCCGCCGGTCCAGCACCAGAATGCGGCCTTGCCCAATCCCTCGTGCAAGGTAAAGCCGAATGCCTTCGGGAACCAGTAGGTGTAGCCTGCGAAAGCGCCGAACAACACGCCGCCGATGATGACGTTGTGAAAGTGCGCCACCAGGAACAGGCTGTTGTGCAGCACGAAATCGGCCGGCGGCACTGCCATCAGCACACCCGTCATGCCGCCCAGCACGAACGTCACCATGAAACCGATCGCCCACAGCATTGGCGGCGCGAAGGTGACGCGGCCGCCGTACATGGTGAACAGCCAGTTGAACACCTTCACCCCCGTCGGCACGGCGATGATCATGGTGGCGATGCCGAAGATGCCATTGACGTCGCCGCCGGCGCCCATGGTGAAGAAGTGGTGCAGCCACACCATGAAGGCGAGGACGCAGATGCACATGGTCGCCGCCACCATGGAGCGGTAACCAAACAATGGCTTTTGCGAGAAGGTGGACACCACCTCGGAAAACACGCCGAACGCCGGCAGGATCAGGATGTACACTTCCGGGTGCCCCCAGGCCCAGATGAGATTCATGAACATCATCACGTTGCCGCCGCCCTCGTTGGTGAAGAAGTGGAAGCCGAGATAGCGGTCAAGCAGCAGCATCGAGAGCGTTGCGGTCAGGATCGGGAAGGCGGCGACGATCAGCAGGTTCGACGCGAGCGCCGTCCAACAGAACATCGGCATCCGGGTGTAGGTCATGCCGGGCGCGTGCATCTTGAGGATGGTCGTGACCAGGTTGACGCCCGACAGCAATGTGCCAACGCCCGAGATCTGCAGCGACCACAGGTAGTAGTCCACGCCGACGCCGGGCGAATAGGCGATCTCTGACAAGGGCGGGTAGGGCAACCAGCCCGTGCGGGCGAACTCCCCCACGACCAGCGACACGTTGACCAGCAATGCGCCGGTGGCGGTGAGCCAGAAGCTGACGGAGTTCAGTGTTGGGAACGCCACGTCGCGGATGCCTAGCTGCAAGGGTACGGCGAAGTTCATCAGGCCAATGACGAACGTCATCGCGACGAAGAAAATCATCAGGGTGCCATGCGCCGAAAAGATCTGGTCGTAGTGCTCGGGCGGCAAAAAGCCCGGCGCATTATAGGCGAGCGCCTGCTGCGTGCGCATCATGATGGCGTCCGAGAAGCCCCGAAGCAGCATCACCAGAGCGAGCAGGCAGTACATCACGCCGATCCGCTTATGGTCCACGCTGGTGATCCATTCGCGCCACAGGTAAGGCAGCCAGCCCTTGAATACGACTAAGGCGACGATGCCAAGCAGCATGACGCCGACGACGCCCGAAGCGGCCATTGGCAACGGTTGATCGAGCGGGATCGCCGCCCAGGAAAGCTTGCCGAGCATCTAGTGCTTCACTCCATTGGTGGGATCCGGCCCGGGTCCGGGCGGCTGAACTTGCGCGACGATGGCCTTGAACAGGCCAGGGTCGGCGTCGCGGAAGGTGAACGGGTTTACCTTGATGCTTTGCCTGGCCAGGCTGGCATAGCTGCCCGAATCAAGGGCCGGGCCCTCCTTGCGCGTGTTCCCCACCCAGTTGGTGAAGTCCGCCGCATCGAGGGCACGCACCTCGAAGTGCATGTCCGAGAAGCCGTCGCCGCTGTAGTGGGACGAGATGCCGCGGAAGGTGCCCGGTGCATCCGCCTGCAGGTGCAGGTCCGATGCCATGCCGTTCATGGTGTAGATCATTGAGCCGAGCTGCGGCACGAAGAAGGCGTTCATCACGCTGCCCGACGTCAGCGAGAAATGAACCGGCACACCGGCTGGGATCACCAGTTCGTTTACGCTTGCCACGCGCAATGCCGGGTAGATGAACAACCACTTCCAGTCGAGCGACACGACCTGCACTTCAAGTGCCTCCGCTTTGGAATCCAGCGGTTGCGCCGGGTCCAACTCGTGCGAACCGACCCAGGCCACGCCCCCGAGGAGCGTGATCGTCAGCAACGGGATGCCCCACGTGACCATCTCGATACGGCCGGAGTAAGCCCAATCCGGCAGCCGGCGGGCACGGGAATTCCCGGCTCGGAACCACCAAGCGAAGGCTAAGGTCGCCAGGATCGTCGGTCCGACGATGGCCAGCATGATGGCCAAAGAGTCGATAAGTATCGTCCGTTCGGCGTGGCCCACCGGGCCTGCCGGATCGAGGACGGCAGGCTGGCATCCCCCCAGGATCGGCAACAACGAAAGCACGCTGAGGCGTGCCGGCCAAGTCATGGCCAGCCGGCAACGGGCCGATTTATGCCAGGCTGCGCCTGCAGGGACCGCTAACGACCGGTCGCGCTCAAATCCTTGTTCCGGGAAGGCGTGGAACTCAACCGCCGCAATGTCTGCGGGAGTAATGGCACGACAGGCCGTTTGGAGGACCTGTACTGCACGGCTCCTGAAGCGGAGAGCCTCGTCTCGCCTTGCTCGAGCGTCAAACCAGCCAATCGGCAAATAGCGGATGAAACGGCCTATCACCGGAGCGCTCCTTGTTCGGGCCACGCGACTGAACTGAATCGTCACCGCTTCAGCAAGCGCGTGGATAGTCAGCAGAAAGGATGCAGCAAGTAAATAACAAGACAAACAAGGTTAATAACCTCAGACAATTTTATTGTTTGAAGCTGCTGGAATAGTTGTGTTGAGTGCCGTCGGCAAGGAGAAAAATCAGAACGGCAGGTTCGGGTTCGGTGAACGGTTCAAGGTCGGCGGTCATGGGAATGGCTGTAGCCAAGTCGTGCCACGACACCGCGCGCGGCCGTTCCGCGCGCCACGGCTGGAGCCAAATGCAGGCCGGGTCGCAGGATGCTGAACCTGTCGTTCGCCAAACAAGGCTTTGCTGGTTTGGGGGGCGATGCAAGATGCTGAAAGCCAAGGTGGTCCGGATGTCCGGCCAGGGCAGCCGGGTGGCTTGCGGCAGACAGACTGGCATTCACGCAATGCGATGCACGACGCAACTTGAAGAATAGACACCGTGTGCTTGAATACCGCTTGCCATGATGGCCATCGTCGGCCGTCACCCGGGCTATAGACTTCATGAACCTGCCATACGGCAGCGCCTTCCTAACAGCAGGAGTTTTCGCTCATGCCATCCGACACCCAAGCTGAACCCCGAGACAGCGGCCAGGAACATCTCAAAGGCCCGCTGAGCATGGAGAAGGTCCACAAGGACCAGCCTGAGGTCCTGCGCTGGATTGCAGGCCGTAGTGCAGACGTCGTCGAAGGAGGTCGCTTGGTCATCGATGCCGGGGAGAAGTCTGTCGGCATCTTCCGGGTTGAAGGTAAGCTGTACGCCTACCTCAACATCTGCGTGCACCGGGGCGGGCCGGTATGCCAAGGCCAGATACTGGATCGCGTTATCGAGGTGATCGATCCAGATACGAAGATGCAGCACGGACTGTCGTTCGACAAGTCTGACCCGCACATCGTCTGCCCGTGGCACGGGTTCGAGTACAGCATCAAGACTGGATTCCATGCGGTCGATCACACGATCCGATTGAAGTTGGTGCCCGTCGAGGAAGAAGAGGGCACCATCTATGTCACGGTCTGACACGCCGCGGGATCATCGGTTCCTGGAAGTCGTCGAGAGCCTCGCCGACATCGAATGCGAGCTCAAGAAGTTGCCCTGGCCCGACGCGATGGACATGGACGCCTGTGGCAAGCTGCTCGGCATGGCCGCACGCTTCTATGTCGCCGCCGCGGAGCAGAAGCCCGATGACATGCCTTTGCCGGCACTCGGGCTGACTGCGACCGACGCCGTTGTCGTGGCTGCCGCGGCATTGCGGGACCAGGACCTGACGCCCTTTGACCTGACGCTGTGGTTCCAGCGCGTCGTCATGGCGTCGCGGAAGTCCAATTTCTTTACCGAAAGCATGGACCGGCGGCAGCCGGTCCTTGGGAGCACTCACTCATGAACGCCGAAACCAAGACCTTGCCGCGAGCGGTGCATTCGCGGGTCCAAGAGATCACGATCACGACGGACACGCGTGACCAGCTCAAGGCCGCGATGCTCGACAAGAAGCACTTCGGCTTCGAAGACTACTTCATCGTTGACGTCGACTCGCACCATGTGGAGTCGGATGTTTGGGGCGAAATTCTCAACCACATCGAAGATCCAGTGCTGCGGCACAACGGGCACATGATCGCCGATACCGGGCCGCTCGCCCGCGGCATGGCGCTGATGAACACGGAAGCGGGTCTGTACTTCCAGGACGTGGAAGCCCGCATCCCGCATCAAGCTGCCTTGGCCGAGCCCATCGAGGACAAGACCGTTCCGCGCGACGTAACCTTGTTTCGGCGTGGCATCGAGGGTTTGGGCCTCGACGTTCGCATCGTGTTCCCGCAGCCGCTGCTCGAGGTCGGGCTGCATCCAGACCCATGGATCGCAGTCCAGCTCGTGCTGGCCTACAACAAGTGGCTGGTCGAGAACATCCTGCCGCACGACTCCCGCCTTCGCACTCTGCTGTCGCTGCCGGTCGAAGACCCTGAGGCCTGTCTCCGGACAATCCGCGAGCATGCAGACAACCCGCAGGTGATCGGCTTCATGATCGTCAGCCAGCGCAACATGGGCGTCCACAAGAACCAGTACATGCCCATCTACCGTGAGCTGGAAGAGCGTGGCCTGCCGCTGGCGTTCCATGCCGGTCCGAGCTGGAAGGACACGATGACGTCCACGATGAACCGGTTCCTGTCGGTCCATGCGATGTCGTTTGTCACCTGCAACATGACCCACATGACCAACTGGATCATCAACGGGCTGCCCGAGCGGTTCCCTAAGCTGAAGGTGATCTGGGTGGAAAGCGGCCTCGCCTGGATCCCGTTCATGATGCAGCGCCTGGACTCCGAGTTCCTGAAGCGCCAGTCGGATGCACCGCTCCTGAAGCGCCGGCCGAGCGAGTACATGCAGGAGATGTTCTACACCTGCCAGCCCATGGAGGCGAGCCACCCGGACCTGCTGGAGGCCACCTTCAAAGCGATGAAAGCCAAGACGCAGCTGCTGTATTCGTCGGATTGGCCGCACTGGGACTTCGACACGCCCGGCGGGTTCTTTACCCTGCCGTTCCTTGATGAGGAAAGCCGGCGCAACATCCTCGGCGAGAACGCGCGCAAGCTGTTCAAGCTCTAGCCCCGGCGTCGCAGGGCCGGGACGTCCGCTGTGGATGTCCCGGCCTCTTCGTCCCACCCCGAACAGGGACCGGCACCAGGTCCGTGCGGGAACAACGCTTAGCAATGCGCAGCCAAGGACCCTGGCCATGCCCACGCTCAACGTGAACGGTGCGCGGCACCAGGTCGATGTGCCACCTGACATGCCACTGCTTTGGGTGCTTCGCGACGTCATCGGGCTCACCGGCACGAAGTATGGCTGCGGCATCGCCCAATGTGGTGCATGCACGGTGCACGTGGACGGCGAGGCAGTCCGGTCGTGTCTCTACCCAGTCGGCAACGTTGGGGAGCGGGCCATCACCACCATCGAGGCAATCGGCCGTAGCCTGAACGGCGCCAAGGTGCAGAAAGCGTGGCTGGAAACCGAAGTTGTCCAGTGCGGCTACTGCCAGTCCGGCCAGATCATGTCCGCCACCGCCCTCCTGAACTCGATCGCCAAGCCGACCGACGCCGACATCGACGCCTCGATGTCCGGCAACATCTGCCGTTGCGGCACTTACGTGCGCATCCGGCAGGCCATCCATGCAGCTGCCCAGGCCTGAGGACCAGATGCACCCAACAACGCACCCCTCCCGCCGGAGCTTCCTTAAAGCGGTGGGGGCGGCAAGCGGAGGCTTGATGCTCGGCTTCTGGCTGCCCGACACGTCTTACGCGGCCAGCCCAGAACAGCTGCCTGCGGCTTTCAGGCCTAACGCATTCATCCGCATTGACCGTCAGGGCAAGGTGACGCTGACCATGCGTTTCGCTGAGATGGGGCAAGGCATATGGACATCCTCCGCAATGCTGATCGCGGAGGAGCTGGGCGTTGAGCTCGACCAAGTCACGACTGAAGCGGCGCCGGCCGACCCGGCTGCCTTCACGGACCCGCTCTTGCACGAGCAGGCGACCGGAGGGTCGGGCTCGACCCGCAGTAGCTGGATGCAGTTGCGCGGAGCTGGCGCTACCGGCCGAGCCATGCTGGTGCAAGCCGCGGCGAACCGATGGGAAGTCAACCCTGCGTCCTGTTCGGTCGCCAAAGGAGTCGTTACCCACGGCGGCTCAGGGCGGGCGCTTGCCTTCAGCACGCTGGTCGACGATGCAGCCAAGCTGCCGGTTCCCAAGGACGTTCCACTCAAGCCGCCGTCCGACTTCACGCTGATCGGCACCTCGCCCCGCAGGCTAGACACACCGTCCAAGGTCGACGGGTCAGCCGTGTTCGGCATCGACGTCAGGCTGCCCGGGATGGGCGTGGCCACCGTGAGCGCCTGCCCCGTGATCGGTGGCAAGTTGCGCTCCTGCAACGAGGCCGCAGCGCGAGCCGTGCCCGGCGTGCGTGACGTCGTTGCGTTGGACGATCTGGTGGCCGTGATCGGCGATCATATGTGGGCCGCGATGCAGGGCCTGCAGGCGGCGGCCCCGGCGTGGGACGAAGGGCCGAACGCGAGCGCCAGCACGCACGACATGATCGCCAGGATGGAGGCGGCCTCCAAGGACGTGGGCGTCGTCGCGAGGGATATCGGCGATCCTGACACCGTCATCGGAAACTCCGCCAAGCGCTTCGACGCCGTCTACCAGCTTCCCTTGCTGGCGCATGCAGCCATGGAGCCGATCAGCGCCACCGTGCACATTCGCTCCGATGGCGCTGACCTTTGGGCGGGGACGCAGGTCCCCGTCCGGGCCCGTGCCGCAGTCGCGGAACAGGCTGGGCTGCCGCCCGAACGGGTGACAGTGCACAACCAGTTCATTGGCGGCGCCTTCGGCCGCAGGCTGGAAGTGGACGGCATCATCCAGGCGGCGCGCATCGCCAAACACGTCGACTATCCCGTCAAGCTTGTATGGACCCGCGAGGAGGACATGCAGCATGACCTCTATCGTCCGTACTATTATGACCGGATTTTCGCCGCGATGGACGTGACCGGCAAGGTGACGGGATGGTCGCACCGCACGACCGGTTCGTCCGTAACGGCGCGCTGGGCCCCGCCCGCCATGAAGCAGGATGGCAGGCTGGATCAGGATGCGGTCGACGGCGCCGAACTCACGCCCTACTCGTTCCCGGCGCAACGGTCGGAATGGGTTCGAGACGAGCCGGGCGCATTGCGCACAGCCTACTGGCGCGGTGTCGGCTACACCCACAATGTGTTTGTGGTTGAGAGCTTCATGGACGAGCTTGCGGCAGCTGCCGGGGTGGACCCGGTCGAGTTCCGCCGGTCGCTTCTGGCACCCATCGACGTGCGCGCGCGGGCCGTCCTCGACCTGGCGGCGAAGGAGGCTGGCTGGACCACCAAGCTCCCGCCGAACACGGGCCGCGGTGTGGCGCTGCAGCTGGCGTTCAACACCTGGATGGCAACGGTAATCGAGGCAGAGGTCGGGCGAGATGGCGAAGTGCGCCTGAAGCGGGTGACCGCAGCCGTGGACTGCGGACCGGTGATCAACCCCGACACGGTCAAGGCACAAATCCAGGGCGGCTTGGTCTTCGGCCTCACCGCCGCGCTGTACGGCGAGATCACGATGAGCAACGGGCGAGTGCAGCAATCCAATTTCCACGACTACCGCATGCTGCGCATCGACGAAATCCCGCCGATCGACGTCCATATCATCCCCAACTATGCGCTTCCGCCGGGCGGCATGGGCGAGACCGGAACGGTGGCGGCCGCGCCGGCGCTGGCGAACGCGATCTTCGCGGCCACTGGCAAGCGACTGCGGCGCATGCCGTTCGCGACTGGCCAACTGGTGGGGTCGTAGCGGCCATGCGCGTCGGACTGCTTCGCATGCTCTTGCTGGCCGCGGCATCGCTCGCGCCCGCAGTCGCCCTCGCCGACGACTCGCCCGTGATGCAGCGGGGAGAATACCTGACCCGGGCCGCCGATTGCGCAGCCTGCCATTCCGCTCCGGGCGGCAAACCCTGGACGGGCGGCCGCGAGTTCGTGATGCCCATGGGCCTCGGCACGCTCTACTCGCCCAACATCACGCCTGACATCGAGACCGGCATCGGTCGCTATACCGATGACGAGTGGGTGAAGATGATGCACGATGGCATCGGCCGGGGAGGCAAGCACCTGTACCCCGCCATGCCCTATAACTCCTACACTCTGATGAGCCGGGACGACGCGCTGGCCATCAAGGCCTACCTGTTCGCTCAGCCCGCTGTGCGGGCTGAGGCGCCCGAAGACCGGATGACGTTCCCGTTCAACCAGCGCTGGCTGATGATGGGCTGGAACCTGTTCAACAACCCGGCCCGCCGTTATGAGCCGGTCAAGAACCAGTCGGCCGAGTGGAACCGTGGCGCCTACTTGGTCGATGCATTGGGGCATTGCGCCCAATGCCATACGCCCCGCAACTTCATGCAGGGCCTGAGCGGCAAGCAACTCGCCGGGGCGGAGCAGCAAGGTTGGGTGGCCTACAACCTTACGGCTGACAAGGACCACGGGATCGGCGGTTGGAGCGATGACGACCTAGTGGAATACCTCGCGACCGGCCATGCCTCCGGGCATGGGCCGGCTTCGGGTCCGATGGCGGAGGCCGTCGAGAACAGCCTGCGTTACATGACGGAGCCCGACCTGCGCGCGATGGTCGCCTACCTTCGGGACGTGCCTGCGCGTGCGCAGGGTCCGGCGAGCGTGGTGCCGCGCGGGGAATCTGGCATCGTCCCGGCGGCGTTCTCGGCAGCCGCCGGCAAGGGTGCCGGCGCTCCGGCGGGTCTTGGCGCCCGCGTGTTCGCTCAGGCTTGCGCGGGCTGCCATCTGTCGAACGGGACGGGGCGGCAGTCTGCATGGGCGGCACTCGGAGGCGACCACAGCACCGGCGATCCCAGCGGGGCGAACATCGTCCAAGTCCTGCTGCACGGCTCGCAGCTGAACACCCCGCAGGGCCTCGTATTCATGCACGGGTTTGCCGGCGCCTACACGGACGAGGAGCTTGCCGCGGTTTCGAACTATGTCGTCGCGCAGTTCTCAGGCCGGACAGGATCGGTGACAGCCGCGGACTTCAAGCCGGGCAAACCGTTTCCAATGCAGGCGGCATTGGCGGCAGGAGCCACATTGGCGGCGCTCGCCTTCGCTGGGATCGTTGCAGTATTTTGGCGGCGCAGGAAAACGCACCACCACAGCCTGGCCTGACCGTGACTGCAGGACCGAATGCGGTGCCGGCCAGTTCCAGGGCCCTCTCGACTTAGTGACCTGTAGGCTACGGGAGATGAGACATGAGCCGGCCTCCCATGCAAGGCATCCATCACCTCAAGTTTCCCGTCAGCGACCTGGAGCGCAGCTTGACGTTCTATGAGCGAACGTTGGGCGGCAAGCGAATAGCCGAGTGGGACCACGTTCACGCTGACGGGACGCGCTATGCGATGATCCTGGACGTGCCTGGCCTTGGCACGCACCTCGAACTGCGGCTCGACGAAGGCCAAGCGAAGGCGCAGCGCGGCTTCGGTCCGATCACTATCGCCGTCGAGGACCGTGCTGCCTTGGCGGCCTGGATGGACCACCTCGACGGCGTTGGGATCGAGCATTCGCCGGTGCTGGCCGCCATCCAGGCCTGGCTCGTAGTCTTCGTTGACCCCGATGGTCGGCGGCTGCGGCTTTACACCCTGGAGACGCATGGTCCCGAGCTGCCGCCCGACGAGGCGTCGCCTTGGATTATGGGACGTTGAAGCTCGAAGCAGGAACAGGCCGCCATGAACGATCCCATTCTCATCATCGGCGCTGGGCCGACCGGGCTGACCGCGGCGCTGGAGCTGTCGCGCTTCGGCGTCCCGGTCCGGCTTATCGAAAAAGCGAAGGCGCCTGCCACCACTTCCCGTGCGATCGGCATCCAAGCCCGCACGCTCGAACTGATGCAGCAACGCGGCCTAGCCGACGAGATGGTGCACCTGGGCAACCCTGCGCCAGGAGCCAGCATCTACGGCGGCGGGAAGCGGGTCGTGCATCTGAACTACGGCCATATCGATAGCAAGTACAGCTACACGTTGTTCCTGTCGCAGGCAGAAACGGAGCGCATCCTGCGCGAGGCCGTCATGCGCCAGGGCGTCACCATCGAACGCGAGCTGGAGCTGGTCGGCCTGTCCCAGGACGCCATGCCGCACGGCCTATCGCCCGTGAAGGCGATCTTGCGTCACGCTGACGGAACGCTGGAACAAGCGAGTGCGCCGTGGCTCATAAGTGCTGAAGGGGCGCATAGCTTGGTGCGCACCACGCTGGACCTGCAGTTCGAGGGCAAGACGCACGACGAGCAGTATGCCCTTGGCGACCTGCACATCGACGGCGACCTGCCCGCGACCGACATGCACATCTTCTCGTCGCCGCACGGCTTCATGGGGCTGTTCCCGATGGGGGGCGGGCGCTTCCGGCTGATCGCCAGCAACCCGTTCAGCAAGCCCTCCAAGGATACGGAACCGTCGCTGGACGAGTTGCAGCGAATCTACGACCAGCGTTCGCCGATCCCCGCTCGTTTCCACGACATGACTTGGAGCTCGTGGTTTCGCATCAACAGCAGGATGGTGCAGCAGCTGCGGGTAGGCCGATTGCTGCTGGGTGGCGACAGTGCGCACATCCACAGCCCTTCTGGCGCACAGGGCATGAACACCGGCATTCAGGACATGATCAACATGGCGTGGAAGCTCGCCCTCGTGCAGGGAGGCAAAGCGCCGGCATCCCTGCTCGACACCTACGAGCAGGACCGCCTGCCGGTCATGCGAGACGTCTTGCGCAAAACGGAGGGCCTGACGCGCACGATCGGCACGGAGAACCCGGTCGTGCGCAGCATGTTCAATCATCTTGCCCCATACATCGGCGGTGCCGAGCTGGTGCAGGAAAACAGCGCCAACCGCCTGAGCCAACTGGCGCTCAGCTACCGGGACAGCCCTCTTTCGGCCAATTCCGCACATGGCGGGACGCTGCACGCCGGCGACCGGGTGCCAGACATGGCGGTGCGCTCCCGGACCGCCGGCGGCAGTTGGTTGGATGCCCGCCTACTCGACTTGCTCGACCCGTCGCGCTTCACCCTGCTGGTGGCGCACGCTGACGAGGCTTCGACATTCGATGCCGGGCTGCGCCGGGCATCGGCCATGTATGGTGCGTTGTCCAAGACGATCGAGTTGGCGCCGACCAGGGGCGACGCCGATGCGGCACTGGGCCGCCAAGGCAGCGTGTTCCTCGTCCGCCCGGACGGCTACCTGGCCTTGGCCTCCGGATCCCGCTCTGCCGCCCGCAAACTCGAGGAGTGGCACCAGCGGTGGCTCCTGCCGCAGAAGGTTTCCTATGCTGCATGACAGGCCCGCGTGGACGCTGGACGCCGGCACGGTCCAGGTCATGTTCGCCGACCTTCAACCAACGATGGTGGCCCGCAGCAAGACTAACCCTCCTGCGGCGCTTGCCGCTGCGGCCGGTGTGCTAGCCGAAGTGGCCGGGGTGCTCGACCTGCCGGTTCACTTCAGCGTCGCGCCTGAGGATGCCAACCCGCCCGTGCTCATCCCCGAGCTTGCACGGCGGACCAGGGGTGCGGCACTGCTGCCGCGTATGTCGGCCAGCCCCTTCCTGGATGCGGCTACCCGCACCGCGCTCGGCGCGGCCGGCCGCAAGACGCTCATTGTCGCCGGATTCGCCATGGAGGTGGTCGTGCTTCATGCGGCGCGCGCGGCGCTTGCAGCAGGCTATGACGTCCTGGTGCCGGTCGATGCGTGCGGCGGAATGTCGAGCCGCACCGAGGACGCGGCGATCCGGCAAATCGAGGCAGGTGGCGGCGTGACCACGTCCGTCGTGAGCCTGGTGACCGCGCTCGAGCCGGACGCCAGCAAGTCGCCCGGACAGGAGGCCTTCGCAGCCTTGCAACCGCTTCGACTCGCTTGAACGGGAGGTAGAATGTCGAAACGCAAAGTCGCCGACATCATCGTGGACACCTTGCAGTCCGCTGGCGTGAAGCGGTGCTACGGCGTCGTTGGTGACACCCTGAACCATGTGACCGACGCGATCCGCCGCAGCGGGATCGAGTGGGTCCACATGCGGCACGAGGAGGCGGGCGGCTTCGCTGCCGGGGCAGAGGCGCTGCTGACCGGCACCCTCACGGCCTGCGCCGGAAGCTGCGGGCCGGGCAGCCTGCACTTCGTCAACGGCATCTTCGAAGCGCACCGCAACCGCGCGCCCGTCGTGCTGATCGCCAGCCAGGTCGTCACCAGCGAGCTTGGCCTTGATTTTCCGCAGGAGGTGGACTTCGCGCCGATCTACCGGGATTGCAGCGTGTTCTGCGAGATGATCATCAACCCCGGCGAGGCCCGGCGCCTGGCAACCCAGGCTGCCCAGGCAGCCCTGACCCAACGCGGCGTCGCCGTCCTGATCGTCCCCGGCGACACCAGCGCCGAGGAAGCCGAGAAGGGCTGCCCTACCGCGTCCACATGCCGGCTCCAGTGATCCTCGCCAATGACGCCGAGCTGGATCAGATGGCAGCCATCCTAACGAGGGCCGCAAAGTCACCGTGTATGCCGGCGCCGGATGCGAAGACGCCCGCGCCCAGGTGATCCGGTTCTGCGAAACCATGCAGGCGCCGATGGTGCACACCTCGCGGGCCAAGGACTTCGTCGAACCGGACAACCCTTGCAACGTCGGCATGACCGGAGTGTTCGGGTCCCGTGCCGGCTACAATGCCATCATGGAGTGCGAGACCCTGGTGCTGCTGGGGTGCGACTTCGCCTGGCGCCAATTCTACCCCAAGCATGCGCGCATCATCCAGGTTGACCTGAACCCGACGCACCTCGGTCGGCGGCACCCGGTCGAGTTGGGTGTGGTGGGCGACATCGCCGCCACGCTCGACGCGCTGCAGTCGCGGCTGCGTCCCAACGCGGATGGGGCGTTCCTCAAGGCCACGCTTGCGGCGTTCGAGAACGCTGGACGGGAACTGCGGCACCAGGAGCGCCCCGGACGGGATGGCTTGATCCATCCCCAGCAGCTCACCCGCCTGATCGACCAGCATGCGGACGATGACGCAATCTTCACCGCGGACGACGGCAGCCCGATGGTCTGGCTGCTGCGGCACGTGCGGGCTACCGGTCGCCGCCGGACGCTGGTGAGTTTGCTGCACGGTACCATGGCCAACGCCATGCCGCAGGCGCTTGGCATCAAGAAGGCCCTGCCCAGCCGTCAGGTGATCTCGCTGAGCGGCGACGGCGGCATCGCCATGCTGCTGGGCGACCTGCTGACGGCGGTGCAAGAGGAAATCTCGATCAAGGTGGTCGTCTACAACAACGGCACCTTGGGGTTCGTCGAGCTTGAGCAGAAGGTCGAGGGATTGCTCGACGCCTACACGGACCTGAAGAACCCCGACTTCGCCAAGCTGGCGGAGGTGATCGGCTTCGCCAGCTGGCGTGTGGACCACAATGCTGGGCTGGAAGATTCCGTCAAAGCCTTCCTCGCCCATTCCGGACCGGCCTTGCTCGACGTCAAGGTGAACCGCATGGAGCTTGTCATGCCGCCCAAGGTGGAGCCGGCGCAGGTGTTCGGGACCGCGCTCTATTCGGTCAAGGCCGTGCTGGATGGACGGCCCGGCGACGTGTTGGAACTCGTCACGTCCAACTTCCTGAAGTAGCGGCACGCCGCCCGCCAAGCACGGCCATGCTGCCCGGTTCATCTGCGACCCTGGACAAGGACTTCCAACATGCCCCCATTCGCGCTTGCGACGCTGGCCACCCCTGAGGGCCCCTAGGCCGCGCTTCAGGTGGGCCATTGCTACCACCTGCTCGGCGCCGCCCAGCCGCTGCTGCGCGATGCGACCTGTCTTTCCCTCCTGCAATCGTGGGACGCCGCGTTCCCGCTGCTGGAAGAGCTGACGGCCAAGCTGGCGGATCAGGCGGACGGCAGCCTGTCCGGGCAGGACGCGCAACTCCTGACGCCGGTGATGTATCCGGACAAGCTCATGGCGGTCGGCGCGAACTACTCGGGCCACCTGAGGGAGATGGGCCTCAAGGCGGAGAAGTGGGCCTCCATGCCGTTTTTCATCCGGCCGCCCAAGACGACGCTCGTCGGCCCGGGCAAGACCGTCGTCATCCCGCGGTCCACCAAGCAGTTCGATTGGGAGTGCGAGGTTGCGGTTTTCGTGGGCCGGCGGCTGCGCCACGCTGGCAAGGAGGAGGCCGCCGCCGCCGTGGCCGGCTACGCCATCGGCCTCGACCTGTCCTGCCGAGACCTGATCCAGGTGGATAACGACCTCAAGGTGGACCTGGTACGCGGGAAAGCGCAGGACACGATGGCCCCCTGCGGACCCGTCATCATGCCCGCAAAGTTCGTTCCGGACATCAACAACCTCCGCATCCAGCTCTCAGTGAACGGCGAGCTGATGATGAACGCCTCAACGTCCGAGATGCTCTACAAGATCGACGAGCAGCTCAGCGTCATCAGCGAATACCTGACCATCGAACCCGGCGACATCCTGTTCACCGGGTCGCCATCCGGTTCGGCAGGCGTGCATGGCAACCGCTGGCTAAAGCCGGGCGACCGCATTCGCGCCGAGATCGAGCAAGTGGGCGTACTTAACGTCACCATGTCCGACGAGCGGTGACCGCTGCAATCCCAACGCTTGCCCTGTGCGGGGCGGAAGCATCCTTCCGGCCTGATACTGCCCCGCTTAAGTTTTGACCTGTCCGATGTAGGGGTATCTGGTCAGGGCATTCAGGCGCTCTGGGGTGAGTTGGTTCCAAGCATGGCAGAGCGCGTCCACGATGGCGTCGTGTCCTGCCAGCAGCCGGTGGCTGAGGTGGCGTTTGCGCAACGACAGCCACACGCGCTCGACCGGGTTCAGTTCGCGGCTGCCGGGCGGCAAGAGGGCCAGCGTGGCGTTGTCCGGGACGGCCAAGGCGTGCGCTGTATGCCATCCCGCTTGGTCCACGACCATGGCGGCGTGCTCGTCAGCCGCCAGTCCTCGCCGAACCGGTCCAGCAACGCCTGCATGGCTGTGGTGGGCACCTCGGGCAGCACGAGCGCGAAGCTCTGCCGCAGGCATGTCATCGCGTGTCATCGCGTGTCGCAAACCGCTTGCCACCCATCGCGCCCACCCCAACCAGGTCAGGCCGTGACGAAAGCAGAGTGACGCAAGCCACGCCAAATCACAGCCGAGCCAACAGTTCCGCAGGCCGGTATCACGCGGCGTTTCCAGATCGCCGAGCACGACGTGATGGTTGCCAACGCACGCGGCCCGGCGTCGCTTGCGGACCTGGCCCGAGAGACTGGCGCATATCCAGCATCGGTCGAGGACGCTGCGCGCAGCAACGATGTCGTCGTTGTCGCAATCCCGCTCAAGCAGGTCGGCAATCTCCCGCCAGGGCTGTTCGCGGATGCGCCGGATGACCTGATGATCATCGACACCGGCAACCACTGCCCGCGGCAGCGGGATGGCCTGATCGCCGAGATCGAGGCTGGCCTGACTGAGAGCGTTTGGGTCGAGCGCCGCCTTGGGCACCCCGTGGTCAAGGCGTTCAACATGATCGTCGCACCGCACCTGCAGGGGGCGGGCCAAGCCGCGGGCACGCGTGGCCGCATTGCACTTGCGGTCGTGGCTGACAGGCCCGAGGCGAAGGCCACCGTCCAGACCCTGCCTCCCGCCGCCGTCGCAGCTGGAGTGCCGGCGAACGCCCGCTTGGCTGAGTTAGGGCCGGAAGGGCTGGCCCTGGCCAAGCGGGCCGGCACTTGAGACGCAGCCCTTGCCAGCTTCAGCCGTTCCGGCGGCGCTCCCGTCGTCCTGAGCGGCCTGATGGCGGAACGGCAGATGATCGGGCCGATGCTGCAAAAGATTCTGCGCTCTGTCCCAGGCGTCCCCAGCCCGCGCTTCGAGCGCGTGGACGACCCGACGTTCAACCGCCTTGAGGGCCGGTGGGACTACATATCCATGGACTCGGGCGTCCCCAACGGGCTGATGGTGGCCTGGAGCCTGGACCACGACGCGGGGGGAGCGGATTTTCATGAGCTTCCTGCCCTTCGCGACTGCCGGTGACGGGCCGGAGCCAACGGGCCAGATGTTCCGCATGGAACAGGTCATCACCCGCCTGGACGCCGACCATGAGATGAAGGACCAGTTCTTCACTCTGTCAGGCGGCACCGGGACAAAGTTCCTGGCCAAGCGCCACGGCTATGTTCGCAGGCCTGCCTGACACCGGCTCACGGCCGAACCAAGCTTCAAACCCAATTGGGCTTGAATCTTAGGAGTCCCGCCATGAACGAGCAAATGCCGATCACCGGCTCCGCAACCATGCAGGCGGAACGCGACGCGCTGGAAGCCGCTCCACCCCCT
>CAXTTH010000004.1:10386-22999 GCA_964247035.1 uncultured Acetobacteraceae bacterium | reverse complement strand
ACACGCCCGGCAACGCGGCCAGCGCCTGCACCGCCGGGCTCGGGCTGGCGCCCACGATGTGGAAGCTGGCCGCGGGATGGCGCGCCCGCACCAGCGGCAGCACGGCGCGGGCGAAGAACTCCACCGCGTCCACGTTCGGACGGTAGTCCATCGTGCCGGTGAACACGATGGCGGACGCATCAGGGTAAGGCGACGGCCCGGCGTGGCCTGCGGAGAAGTAATCCAGATCGACGCCGTTCTCCACCCAGCCCGCCCGCTCCCGGCTTTCCGGCGCCAGGGTCACGAAGCGGCGGCACTCATCCTCCGACACGAACAGGGTGTGGCTGAACCAGGCGGCGACCTGGCGCTCATAGGCCAGCAGGGTGCGGCCCTCGCGCGCCCACACCAGCCGCATCGGCGCACGGGCTTGCTGCGCGTAGGTGGCCCATTTCTCGGAATCGACATCGACCATGTCCATGACCGCGGCGGTCGCGTCGTGGTGCATGACGTATTGCGCCATGGCGGAGGAGAACACGAACAAGCGCCCGATCGCCCCCGATCGCAGCGCGCGGTCCACCCAGGCTTGCAGGCCCGCATGGTGGAAGTAGTCGAGCGTCAGCGGGCGGCCGGGGCGCAGCCGGGCCAGCGCATGCAGGCGCTGGCTGCGCTTGCCGATGCTGGGGCATTCCACGCTGGCGCAAAGCTGGCGCAGCAGGGGGAGATGGGCGAGGTCGGCCGGGTCATCGGCGAGGCAGCCGAGATGCACGCGGTGGGTTTGCGCGAGGTGGCGCAGCATGTGCCAGGCGCGGATCTTGTCGCCCTTGTCCGGCGGATAGGGGATACGGTGGCAGAGGAACAGCAGGTCCTGCACCGGGTCAGCCGATGCCGCGCACGATGGGCGGCCCGATCAGCTTGGCCACCGGCAGCGGCAGCTTCTTCCAGGCGGCGATGAACAGGCGGTACTTCGGGTTGAGCGGGTTGTGGTCCGGCAAGGACGCGCCGGGCTTCAGCAGGTAGCGGTAGTGCAGCGCCGCCGGTTCGAAGCCGAGGTTCTTCTTGAACGCGAACGCCCCGGTGCCGAGCTTGCTGCGGCCGAAGTCGAACAGCCGGCAGCCGCGCTCGCCGGCCCGGCGCATGACCTCCCAGTACATGAAGTCGTTGGCGGCCCGGGTGCGCGCCGCCGCCGTGCCGCCGCCGTAATAGGGCAGCACCTCGTCGCGGAAAGTGAAGTTCAGCACGGAGGCGAGCGGGCGGCCGTCGTCCAGCACCGTCAGCACGTCCGCCTGATCCCCGAACACGTCCCGCAGCACCTGGAAGTAGCGGCGGGAGAACACGGGGGTGCCGAGATTGCGCACGCTCTCGGCGTAGATGTCGTGCAGCCGGTCCACGCCGGTGTCCTGCACAGCTTGCAGCCCGTTCTGGATGCCCTTGCGCACCACCGCGCGTTGCTTGCGCGGGATCGCCTTCAGGTTGGCTTCCGCATCGGCCACGATCGGCTTGCGGAACGTGACATACAGCTCGTCCGCACGGGACACCCAGCCTTCGCGCGCCGGCTCCGGATGGAGGAAGCGGAACTCCAGGGAGGGCACGCCGGTGCGGCGCAGCAGCGCCGCAGCATGGTCGGCCAGCGCGTCCGCGCTCTCGGCATCGGCGGCGAGCGGGCCGCCATAGACGCAGAACGGGTTGGACACCAGCGCATGGCCGAACAGGCGGCTTCGCACGTGGACCAGCGGCAGGACGCCGGTGATCGCGCCATCCCGCTCGGCCAGGACATAGTGTGTCGGATGGCCGAACGCGCGACCGATGACCCGCCGCCACCCGGCCAGATGGAAGAACGTGCCGGCGGGCTGCCCCGTCACGAACGCATCCCAGGCAGGCTCGGCGGCCTCGTCCAGCGGGCGGCACGTCACGGCCACGGTGTCAGGACTCCAGCTGGGGGGCGAAGACGCGGTCCATGCGGTCCCAGGCGAAGTCCCGCAGCAGGCGGTCCACCCGGCCGGACATGCGGCCGATGTTCACGTAATGCCGGAAACGCGACATGCGGCCGGCCCCGGCGATGCGCGGCTGGCCTGGGTCCACCTCCCACGGGTGGAAGTAGAAGACGCCGGGCCGCTGCTCCGCCCGGTTCAGTTGGCGCAGTCCCAGGCGGAACAGCCGGTAAGGCAGCAGGCGGAAATACCCGCCGCCGGAGCATGGCAGGTTGCGCCGCAGCAGCCGCACCGTGGTCATCGGCAGCTCCCACAGCGCGCCGGGCCCAGGCCGGTAGGGCGCCCGCGGCGCATCCGGCACGCCATACAGGTCATGCCGGATCGGGAATACGCTGGAGCTGTAGCGGTAACCTTGTTGCTCCAGTTGCTCGAACGCCCACGGGTTGCGCGGCCCGATGGAGAAGGTGGGCGCGCGATATCCGGTGACGGGCACGCCGCCGATGTCCTCCAGCATGCGCCGGGTGCGGCCGACATCGGCGCCGAACTCGGCCGGGGCGAACCGGTGCGCGAGGACGTGGTCGTAGCCGTGGCTGGCCAGCTCGTGCCCAGCGGTCACGATGCGGCGGACCAGCGCCGGGTGCCGCTCCGCCACCCAGCCGAGGGTGAAGAAGGTGGCGCGCACCCCCGCATCCTCGAACTGCTGCAGGATGCGGTCGGTGTTGGCCTCTACCCGGCGCGGCACCCCGTCCCAATCGGCGCGAGGCACGACGCCGGCGAAGGCCTGCACCTGGAAATAGTCCTCCACGTCGACGCTCATCGCGTTGCAGATGCGCGTCATGGCACGGTCGCCCCGAGCAGCTTGAGGATGCCTTGCAGCATCTCGACCCGGCTCGCCATGTCCCCCACCGGCTGGACCGGTGCAGGTGCGGCTGCTTGTTCCGGCCCGATGTCCCCGTCCAGCTCCGATGCGGTCTCTTCCACCATGGCGCCGGTGATCACGTCGCTCTCCTCCACCGCGCCGTGCAGCAGCAGGCGCGAGCACAGCCGGTTGATGCGGCGCGGGATGCCGCCAGTGTGCCGGTGGATGCTGGCGAACGCCGCGGCCTGCCACGCCGGGCGGCCGTCCCAGCCGACCATCGCGAGCCGGTGCTCCACGTAGGCCTGGGTTTCGGCCAAGGTGAGCGGACCCAGATGGTAGGACGCCAGCACGCACTGGCGCACCTGGTTCAGCTCGGGCTTGGCGATGGTCTGGCGGAACTCCGGCTGGCCCAGCAGGATGATCTGCAACAAGGACCGGCCATCGGCCGCGAGGTTGGAGAGCATCCGCAGCTCCTTCAGCCCCTCGACCGACAGGTTCTGCACCTCGTCGATCACCAGCAGGGCCCGGCGGCCCGTAGCCCGCACGTCGCGCAGCTTCTGCTCGGTCAAGCGGAGCAGCGCGGCTTTGTCCGCCGCCGCTTCCACGCCGAAGCCGCTGGCGACCAGCCGCATCAGGTCGTCCGAGGACACGCGCGTCGTCATGATGCGGTTCATCACGTAAGACGCTGAGTCCAGCCGTGACCAGAGCAACTCCACCAAGGTCGTCTTGCCCGCTCCGACCTCCCCGGTCATGACGATGAAGCCTTCCTGCTGCTCCAGCCCGTAGATCAGGTGCGAGACAGCGCGCGAATGCCCGGCGCTGCGGAAGAAGAACCGGCTGTCCGGCGTGAGCTGGAACGGCAGACCCGTGAGGCCGTAAAACTGTTCATACATGAGTGTGATCGCTTACAGGCTCTTGCGAAGGCCGACGAGGACTGCGTTCACCAAGATATTCTGCCCAGCCACGTTGGTGGACTGGTTTGTGACATAATATCCTGCCGTTCCGGTTAATGTCGAAGTGAGGGCGTAGCCGGTCTGCAGATTCAGGCCCACAGTTTGCGACGCGGTCACCGGCACGGTTTGCGACCTTGTGTTCGTATAGAACACCGAAGCGGTGCCGGACAGCACCGGCGTCAGCGCATGCGTCCAACTGCCATTGAGAAACAACGCCCGGTCGGAGAAGCCGTTGAACCCGTTGCCAACGGTGCTGCCGTTGCTGATCACCTTGCGCTGCTCTTCCTCGACATTCAGCGAGAACACGTCACGGTCATAGGTGGTGATCGCAGTCCCGGAGAACCGGGACAGAAGGTAGAGCTCGTTCTGCTGGGGCAAGAGCTGATCCGAGATCAGGGCGGGTGCGCCGGTGACAGTGTCGATGCTGTTGCCGAACTGGTCCACTGTGGTAGCGCTCAGGCTGTCCTGGATTTCCTGCTGGCTCGTGGTCAGCCCCTGCGTGTAGCTTGCGAACACCCGCAAGCGCGATGTCACGGCATAGGACGCACTTGCCTGCGGAGAGTCGAAACCGTCACGGTGGCCGTAGCTGAAGGTGACGGTACTGCGCTCGTTCGGCGTCAAGCGAAAGCCGATGCTCCAAATCGCGTCCCTGATGCGGACAGGATTGGTGCCGCCATAGTTGATGTCCTCGTAACCCAGGCTGGCAAGTGCCGCGATCGTGCGATTGATGCCGTATCCGGCGCTGTCGACCGCCGTCAGGCGCCGTGCGCCGCTCAGGACCGTGTTGCCCGATCCGGAGTACTGCACGGAGTCCAGCCTGACGCTGTCGTTGAACCGGCCGAAGTTCTCGCCCGTGGTGAGGTTTCCATACTCCTCGTTGGAACGGGTGGAGCCGTTGGCGAAGTTCTGGTTGAGCGCCGGGTTCAGCAACAGGGCGCTGCCAAGCTGCAGCGGCGTCGCCAGGCTGGTGAACGGCGCGTTGCCGGTGGTGTCCGTGTAGCTGAACACGTAGCCCGCCTGCGCCGTGCCCAGCCCGCCGAACCGATGCGTGACATAGGGTGAGGCGTCGAACGAGAGGGTGTTGGTGCGGTTCTGGTTGCTGTAGAACGGCAGGCCGTTCTGGCCGTAGTTGCCGCTGGCGGATTGCTGGCTGCCGTAGCCATGCGCGCTGAAGAACAGCGTGTCCGGCACGGCCGTGGCCAGCACGGAGCCGTTGAAGAACTGCGCCACCTGGTCCTGCTGGCCAGTGCTGGCGTAGAGCTGGACGCTCGGAGCATAGGTGACGTTGGCCTGCACCAAGCGTGACTGGCCGCTCAGGGTCAGCGCCGGCAGGATGGACGTCACCAGGTCCACCCGGCGCGGGTTGCTGACCTGGAACACGTTGTCCGTCAGCAGTTCCTGCACGCCGATGGATGGGATGAGCGTGAAGGCGCGACCCTCCGGCGTGTCGCCGCCGAGCAGGCCGTCCACGACCGAGCGGAAATTGCCGGCCTGGATGTCCGGGCCGATGGGAGCAAGCGCTGGCGCCACGAAATCCGCTGGCGGCACGATGTCCGCGCGGGACGCTGCCGGCAGCGCCAGCAGCCCCACGCTGCCCCAGAGGGCAAGGTGGGCAGATGGCCGAAGACACGGCTTGGTCATGGTGCGCTGAGGTCCGGCCTGCAGGGCCCTCTCAGTAGCCATATGCCCCAAAGGTGTCACTGGCGGTCATCTGCACCTTGTTCAGGAGCAGCATCACCGTCGGGCACGCGTCGATGAGGTCCAGCGCCGATTCCAGCTCCGCCCGCTGCGTGCGCTGGGCCTCCACCAGCATCACGACCTGGCCGACCGACGGGGCCAGCATGCTGGGATAGCTGCTCGACAGGCAAGGCGGCGTATCAAGCACGATCAGGCATTCCCTGTGGGCACGGCATAGCCGCTCCAGCGCGGTGACGATCGGCTTGCCTCCGCTCGGCATGTCGGGCCGGGGCTGGCCAGCCGGCAGGACACGCAGGTTGGGCAAGGCGGTGCCGATCAGCACGTCTGCCATCGGCCTGCGACTGTCATACGCCAAGTCCAGCAAGCCAGGCTGTGCCAGCAGGTCCAGGTTGGTGCTGAGAGTGCAGCGCTGCGGGTCCATGTCCACCAGGATAACCGGCTTGTGGCTGCAGCTGGCAAGGCTGCCGGCCAGGTTGAGGGCCGAGAAGCTCTTGCCTTCGCCTGGCTTGGCGCTGGTCAGCATGACGAGGTTGGTGAATGCCGTGGACCGCGCCGTCGTGCCCGCGACTGCCTGCAACACCTGGCCCTGAACGATCCGGAACTCCTCGGACAGACGTTCGCGGGTGTTGGCCCAGTCCATCATGCCCGCCCGCCGCAGCGTGGCCGCACTGATGCTGGCGGGGGCAGCCAAGGGGGCCGGCGCGGCGGGAGCCTGCAGCTGCATCACTGGGATGGCGATGTCGTCGGGCAACTCCTGCGCACCTGCCCGCCTCGACGGGGCAGCGTCAGCGCCGGCCGAAACGGACTTGGCGGGCTGCTCCATGACCTGGGGCCGCATCGCCGGAATGGCGATGGCGCTGGCCAGGCCCTGCAAGGCGGGGTCCTGCGAGGTGAGCACGGCCGGCGGGCGTTCCGGCGCGGGCGGCGGGTTGAACCCGGGCTGCTCGTCCAGCAGCCCCGCGGCGGCGCCTTCCCGGCCGGCTGTCCGCTTGGCCGCGCGCTCGATCAGGTGGGAGGGCTGACGTTCCATCACAGGACCTTTTGCAGCCACATCGGGTAGGTCGCGAAGCCACCGAACACGACCAGGAGCAGCGCGGAGCCGGCCGCGAACCCGGCCAGGCCAACGCCGCGCACCACCCGGCGCGGTCGCACCTGCAACGAGATGCCGCCCAGCACCGGCAGGCCAATGTCCCGAAGCCCCTGCACCGAGTAGAAGGAAGTGTCCAGTTGGACGAGCAGGAACACCAACGCCAGGCCAGCGCCCACCCCAGCGACCAGCACGCCGGCGGTCAGCAACAGCCGCTTGGGCCCGATCGGCGCCGTGGGAATCTGCGGCGCGTCAACGACGCGCAGCTTCACCTTGTCTGCCTCCTCGTCGGCAGCCGACCCGATCCGCATCGACTCCCGCCGGGCGAGCAGTTCGTCGTAGTTCTTCCGCAGCACATCGTAGTCGCGGTTCAAGTTCACGAACTGGGCCTGCACACCCGGCGCGCCGCGCGCGATGTCTGCGAGGCGGGTTTCCTGGTCTGCCGCCTCGCCAGCCTGCCGCTGCAAGGAGGCGAGCGCGCTTTCGGCGTCGATCAGGCGAATCTTCAACTGCTCGAACACCGGGTTCGGCACGGAGCGGCTCCGTGGGGCGGTCGCTCCGCCTGCCGCTGAGCCGCCCGACGAACGCGCCGCCGCCACCGCCTCGCGCGCCGCGATGACGTCCGGGTTTTTCTCCGTCAGCCGTAGGCGGAGCTGCTGCAAGGCGTGTTCGGCGGCTGCCACGTCGGACACCCCGCCTGGGCCCCCACCCGCCGTCTCGGTCACGAGCAGCGGCGCCGTGGTGGCCATCTCCTGCTTCAGCAAATCCCGCCGGGCCGTGGCGTCCGTCACCTGTCCGCGCAAGGACTGCGCCTGGTCACGCGCCGCATCCAGGCGGGATGCGCCGCCATCGGCGCCGGGCAGGAGGTCCGCGAACTTCACTTGAAAGCTGGCCCGGGCCTGCTCGGCGGCGCGCAGCTTGTCCTCATAGGACTTGATCTGCCGCTCCAGGAACACCCTGGCGCCTTCCATGTCCTCCCGCGAAGTGCCGGTGGCGCTTTCGACGAAAATGTTCACGATCGTCTGCACCACGTCCCGCGCCAGCTTGGGATTGACGTCGCTGTATTCGATGGTGAACAGGTTGCGGGTCTGCGGGAGGATGCGGATGCTCGTCGTGAGCGACTGGATCAGCTGGTCGCGCTGCGCTTGCGTCGTGACGCGGGCGTTCAGGTCCGTCTTGGAAATCAGCTTCTGCAAGTTCGGGCGGCTCAGCAGGGTGCGCTGCAGCATGTCCACGTCGCTGCCGGTGGAGCTGTCGATGGCGAGGCCGTGCAGCAGCGGAGTCAGCACCGCGCCGGTGTCCACATAGAGCCGCGCGCTGGACTGGTACTGGTTCGGCAGGGAGGTCACGCCGGCCCAGCCGGCCAGGCACACCACCCATGCGATGGCCAGCGCCAGCCAGCGGTGCTTCCAAGACACCGTCAGGTATCGGCTGACCAGGCTGCGGAGGGTGATCATGGCCGGGTCAGAACCAGGTCTGCGGGATGATCAGGGTGTCGCCAGGCTGCATGGCGACGTTCTTGGTGATGTCCCCGTCACGGATCAGGTCGCCCAGGCGGACGTGGATGGTGTCCGTTTCGGCGCCGTTGCGGCGGACGATCTCGGCGTTGTTGCCGGCGGCGAACCGGGTCAGCCCCTTGGCCTCGATGATGACGTCCAGCAAGGTCATGTGGTCCCGGTATGGCAGGGCGAGCGGCTGGGTCGCTTCGCCAATCACGCGGATCTGGCGGTCGAACGGGCCTACGAAGCCCATCACGATGACGGTGACGTTCGGGGTCTTGACGTAGTCCTTCAGCTTGCCTTCCAAGTCGTGGCCGAGCTGGGTCGGCGTCTTGCCGGCGGCGACCATGTCCGGGATGAGCGGGGTGGAGATCTTCCCGTCCGGCCGCACGGGCAGGCTCACGCTCAGCTCGGGGGCACGATAGACCGTGATGCTGATGTTGTCGCCCGGGCCGAGGATGTAGCTGCTCTCCGTCGTGCCGTTGGTCTGCGCCGGGCCGACGGTAGTGCGGGAGCTGCCGCACCCGGCGAGGCAGAGAATGGCCAAGAGGGCGGAAGCCGGTCGTGTCGCTCGGTTGCTCATTGCCATCTCGATCTGCCTCAGCCTCGGTTACAATGACGCGAAGAGCTTAACATCAACTAACGTGCGGCAGCTTTAAGGCGGCGGCTGCGGTGTTGCGGCAATGCATCTATGTGTTCCGGGCGCCAGATGAGGTCGCCAAGCCCAGCCGGCGCAGCGCCCAGGCCCACCAAAGGCTGCCTGCGCCGGCGGGACCATGGGCGGGGTTGCCCGCTTCTCGCGCCCCGCAGGGTCTTGTGGCCTCATGCCCGTCCTGCCAACCCATTTCACCGCCGATAGGGCGCTGGTTCGCCTTTTGGTAAGCGCCGCCGACTAAGCAGGCAAGGCAAGGAGCGTGCCCATGGCTGGCGTCAGCGTCGTCGTCCCAACCTACAACCGCGCCGGATTGATCCGCCAGACCCTGGACGCCGTGCTCGCCCAGACCGTGGCGCCGGACGAGGTCATCGTCGTGGACGACGGCTCGCAGGACGACACGCCGGCCGTGCTCGCCAGCTATGGCCGCCGCGTGACCGCCCTGCGCATCCCGAACAGCGGCGACCTGGTGGCGCGCAACGCCGGGCTCAGGCTGGCGCAGGGCGGCCTGGTGGCGTTCTGCGACAGCGACGACGTGTGGCTGCCCGATTTCCTGGCCGCCCTGGCCGCGCAATGGCAGGCAGAGCCGGGCCTGCTGGCCTGCTACTCGGATTTCCGCGTCCTGCAAGGCGAAGGCGTGTCGGCGCGCAGCAAGTTCGAGGACGCGCCGGCCGGCTACTGGTCTGGCCTGCGCGCCACGGGGCCGGACGCCGGCGTGTTCGACGACGCGATCGTGGAGCGCCTGCTGGCGTTCCAGCCGTTTTTCCCGTCCTGCATGATGGTGGACCGTGCAGCGTTCACGGCGGCAGGCAGCTGGGACGAGGGAGTAAGCCGCATCGTCGGCTGCGACTTCGCGACCACCTTGCGCGTGGCGGCCCGGCCGCCGGTCGGCGTGGTGCGGCGGCCGCTTGTCCACGTCCGCAAGCACGCCAGCAACATCTCGGGCAATTCGGAGCGGATGAACCTAGGCGACGCTCAGGTGCTGGAGCACGTGCTGTCCAGCCGTCCGGAGCTGGCGCCATTGGCTGCCGCCATCCGGGCCAGCGCAGCCCGGCGACGGTCCGCGGCGCTGGACAGCGCATTCGCCCGAGGGGATTTCGGGGCCGTCGGCGTGATCAGTCGCCTGTTGCCGCGAGGCGCACGGTCGCCCAAGCAGGCGGTGAAGTGCGCCATCGCGGGACTGCCGCCTGCCCTTGCCCGTGCCGCAGCGTCCCTCGCCGGTCGGTAGCACGATGGAGAAGCGGAAACATGGACGTCTCGGTCATCTGTCCGGTATTCAACACACCGCCAAGCCTGCTTCGAGCCGCCATCCGATCCGTGCTGGAGCAATCGGGGCCGCATCGCTGCGAACTCGTCCTCGTGGACGATGCGTCAACCGAGCCCGCGACCCTGAAAGCCTTGCACGACGCTGAAGCAAGCGGTCGCGTGCGGGTGACTTGCCAGCCGAGAAATGCAGGCCCGGGTCAAGCTCGGGCTGTCGGCCTGCGGCATGCATCGCACGACTGGATCGGCTTCATCGACGCCGATGACCTATGGCCCGATGGCAAGCTTGATCGTGGGCAAGCCGTGCTGCGCGAACGACCAGGGACACGGTGGATCGGCGGTGGCTATGCCAGCCTTCACGCCGGGGAAGAGCTGCGTCCGTTCCGCTTCCTGATGGATGATGGCTCGCAACCCGAGGATGGCCGGTCGGCGCGCCGCCTGGCCACGCCGTCACTCACCCAGGCCTTGATCGGCGGCTGGGTTCCGCTCGGCGCAAACCTGGTTCGCAAGGACCTGATCGCCGAAATTGGCGGCTTCCATCCAAGCCTCATCTACGGCGAGGACTGGCTGCTCTGCCTGCAGCTCTCCGTCCGCGCCCCGATGGACTACCTGAACGAGGTCACCTACGTGCTGCGGCGACAGGGTGCAAGCATGATGCGCTCCCCTGCCCGCATGTCCGCGAAGCTGGTGCACAGCGTTCAGGTCGCACGGCGGGACCCGGCGCTGCGCATCGTGCAAAAAGAGCTTCGCTGGTTCTGCTACGGAACCTACAAGGACATCGCGATGAACAACGCCTTGAACGGAAGGCGGCTGCGCGGCTTGGCGTTCGCCCTGCGCGCCTTGTGCGTCGATCCCCGCGAGGTGCGTGACCTCGCGGACTATCTCAGGTCGCTGCCGCTCAAAGGCCCGGCACTGGCCAAGCGCCTGCGCGGCTACAGCAGGGCCGAGCAGGTTATCCTCAGCACCCTGCCGCCCAGCGGACATTGACTCCGGAGCGGTTCAACGGCGGCAGGCCCGAAGCGCGCGCTGGACGCGCGGATCGTGCTCCAACAGGCTCGCGATCCGGCTCTCGGCGCCTGCGGGTCTGCCGCAAAGCATCCACAAGGCCGCCTGGCAGGCGAAGAACACCGCAAAGGTGAGGCCGCCGATCGCACCGCCCGCAACCAGCGCGTAACCTCGTTCCAAGCCCACATCCGCCCAGGCTCCCGGAACGAAGCTCAACACCGCGCACGTCATCGCCAGCGAGGCCGCGGCGCGCAGCAGCGTCAGCACCAGGCTGCGCAGCTCCGCGTTGCCCGCAGCGCGAAGCTGCCAGACGAACATCACCGACTCCACTGCGATGATCATCACCACCGTCCCGCCGATCACGCTCAAATCTTGCGTGTGGCGGACTGCGAGGATGCCGCCGACCTTGAGGGCGGCAGCGATGGCGTGGCTTGCGAACACCCGGCGCATCTGGCCCTGCGCGGACAGCACGGTCACCGCCACCCAGCTAAACGGCAGGAACATGCACATCCACGCCAGCACGGCGATCAACGGACGCGCCGCCTCCCACTGCGGGCCGAGCAGGCTCGCCACGAGGTACCCGGAGCAGGCGGAGATGCCGGCCGAAAAAGGGATGGTGCACAGGGCCAGGGCGCCGGCGACGGACAGGCCCATGGCCACCGGCTCCGACCCGCTGCGCCGCGCGAGCGAGAAGCCGGGGAACAGCGCGCTGCAAGCAGGCTCCAGCAGCTCGGTGACAGGCAGGGACGCGATCTCGCTGGACAGCACATAGAGGCCGAACGCGGCCGTGCCCAGCACGGGGCCGAGCAGGAACGGGTCGGCCCGGGTCAGCACCATCACCGCGAGGCCGCCGGCCCAGCTCCAGAACGAGAAATGCAGCAGGTATCGCCAGCCAGCCAGGCCAAGGCGCGGCCGGTGCGGCGAGGCTACGTAGCTGGCCACGACGCTGCTGAGCTTGGCCATGGCAGCGCCGGCGATCAGCGCCCAGTAGGAGTGCAGCAGGAAGGCCAGAGCGGTGGTGAGGGCGAAGCCGAGCAGCCGGGGGCCGGCTTGCAGGAAGAACTGGGTGCGGAAATCGAGCGCGCGGCTGAACCTGACGATGCCGATGTTCTCGCACCCGGTCACCACCGTGAAGGCGGCCAGGATCAGCAGGATGGCGCGGAGCCGCGGCTCGCCCAGCAGGTCGGACGCGAACAGGCTCAGGCCGGCGATGAGCAGGGCGGTGAGCAGGCTGCGTGCGACCTGGAACGTGAACGCCGTATCGTAATAATCCCGCCGGTCGTCCTTAAGCCGCACCAAGGCGTCCCGTACGCCGAGCTGCGACAGGCCCTCGATGGCGCCGGTGACAGCGGTGGCCATGGCGACGATGCCGAAATCCTTGGGCGCCAGCAGGCTGGCGAGGATCAGCATGCTGACGAAGCCGAGCAGGCGGCTGACCATGCGCCAAGCGACCATCCAGCCCGCGCCGGTGACGACGCGGGACGTGATGGATGCGGGCGGGGTTTGGGTGTCCATTACAAGCTGCTTTTGCACGGCACGATGACTGGCTGCCTAACGCGCCGACCGGAAATGCTGAATCCGGCCTCGGTCCTGGGCCAGCGCGATCAACTTCCTAATCCAGACTTGCGGCTGCGCGTGCAGCCCCGCCAAACGGGAAAAGAGCGCGCGGGCCCCGCAGCGCCCCCCAACC
>CAXTTH010000004.1:0-10376 GCA_964247035.1 uncultured Acetobacteraceae bacterium | reverse complement strand
CGGCCCGGGCCCCCCCCCCACCACCTCCAAACCCCCTCGTGGGGGGTGGGGGCCCCCCCCCGACAAGCGGTAATCGAGCGCGCGGACCGCGAAGCGACGCCAAAGCCAACGCGGCATGCCGAACAGGCGCGGCCCGTCCGCGCACTCGCCAAGCCACGCCTCGGTCCGGCCAAGCGCCCTGAACCACCGCGCGACGTAGGCCGCGCTTTGCCGCTCCGGAACAATCATGTGCTCGACGACGCTGTCAGGCAGCCAGTAACCTTCGTGCCCTGCCCTGAGCATGGCCGTGAAGCAGGTCGTCTCCTCGCCGAAATGCAGCTTGCCGGGGCCCAGCTCCGGATCGAAGGGAAATAACCGCTGCACGACAGTGCACACCGCGTAGTTGGCGCCGAACGGGATCATGTCGCCATCTGGCCTGAAGGCGATGGGCGTGTCGCCCAGGTTGCGGGCCGCCAAGGGCAGGCCAAGATGCTGCATCGCATCGGGGAACCATGGCGTGACAGGCTCCTCCAGGACCGGGATGACACGGCCGCCGAACAGCGCCGCATCAGGCCACTGGGCGAAGGCCGCCACATAGGTGCCAGGCCAATCCGCTCGGACGATCACGTCGTCATCCGTGCAGACCATGTAGGCGCCCCGCGCGCACGCGACCGCAGTGTTGCGCGCGATGGCCACGCCGGGTCGCGGCTCAAGCGCCACCCGGATTGGAAGCTGAGCCTCGAACTGCCTGATGACGCCCTGCGTGCCGTCCGTGCTGCCGTTGTCGACGATCAGCAGTTCCCAGGCGCAGCCCACGGAGTGGAGCCGCTCAAGCGATCGCAACGTCCTAGACAAGGCGGCCGACCTGTTGCGTGTGCAGATGGCGACGGTGATCAGCATGGGGCGCCTCCGGATGACCCTCAGCACGCTTAGCTATGCCGAAGTCGGCGGCAGCCTAGCGCGTCTTCACGGCTTCTTCGACAAGCTCCCCAGCAACTCCTGCGCCTTGGCCTTGTCCGGGAACTCGGCGGGCGCTGCCAGCAGCGGGGTCAGCAGCGCCGCGGCCTTGTCCCCCTGCCCCGCCGCCTGATAGGCCACGGCCAGGTGGTACTTGATGCCTGGGTCGTTGGGCGCCTGCCGCACGGCTTGGCTCAGCAGGCCCACGCCGTGGTCCCCGCTGCCGTCCGTCGCCATGATGTATCCCCAGGTGTCGGCCGTCTGCGGGCTGGGCGCCAGTTGGTAGGCGCGCTGCGCCAGCACCGACGCTTGCGGGTCGTGAAGCTGCTGGTCCACCCAGGCCAGGTTGTTCAGCGCCCTCGCATCGGCCGGGCGCTTGGCCAGGATGTCGGTCAGCAGGGTCTTGGCCGGGTCCAGCCGGCGGGCGGCGATGTCCAGGTCGGACAGGGGCTGCTCCACGTCCAGGTCGCCGGGGTGCTTAGCCAGCCAGTCCCGCAGGCCCTGCGCCGCCTGGTCCGGATGGCCGCCGGCGAACTGGGCCATCGCGAGCCGGGTGGCGAGCACGGGCGAGGGATTGGCCTTGAAAGGGGCGGCATAGGCGGCGGCGGCGGCGTCGAACTGCTTGGCAGCCATCGCCACGTCGCCGGGCAGGACCAGGCTTGCCGGTTGGTAGGCGGGGTTCTGCGCCAGCTTGGTTGCCGCCGCCGTGGCGGCAGGCACGCCGCCGCCCTGGGCGTCGAGGGTGACCAGGGCGGCCAGCAGCTGCTGGTCCTGCGGGTCGGCCACCAGCGCGTCCTGCAGCACCTGGCGGGCCCCGGCCGGGTCCTTGGCGTCCAGCTTCATGCGGCTGAGCTGCAAGGTCGCCACCGTCAGCCGGGGATTGACGGCCAGCGCCTTGCGCAGCGCGATCTCGGCCGCGTCCATCTGCTTGAGCGCCAGGTCCGCCTGGGCCTGCACCAGGAGCATGGCGATGTCGGTCGCCGCCGGGGCCTTGCCGGCGCCCGCGGAAGCGGCGAGGGCCAGGGCGCGCTGCGGGTCGCCGTTGGCGGTCTCCAAGCTGGCCAGCCGCACGGTGAAGCGTGGGTTGGCCGGGACGGCGGCATGGGCGCGCTCCAGCACGGCGATGGCGTCGGCCGGCTTGTTGGCGCGCAGGGCGGTGTCCACCACCTGGTTCACCACCGCCTCGCGCCCGGGGTCCTTCGCCAGCACCTCGGCATCCAGCTTGGCCACGTCGTCCGAGCGGCCTTGCAGCACTGCCACGCGGATGAGGTCGAGCCGGGCGGGGATGGAGTCCGCATGGTCGCGCAGCACCGCCTCGAACATGGCGCGGGCGCCGTCGAGGTCGAACCGGGACAGCCGGATCTCACCGTTCAGCATGCCGACCAGCTCGGAGTCGCCGTTCTGCGCCTTGAGCCGGTCAACCGCCTTTTGCGCCTCGTCCGGCTTGCCCGCGCCGATGAGGGCGGCGGTCAGCAGCGCCTCCGTCTGAGCCTGCGCCGGAGCGATGTCCACGGAGCGGCCCAGCAGGGAGGCGGCGCCGTCCGTCTGGCGCAGCACCAGCTCGGTGGCGCCCGCCTGGGCGAGCAGGCGGGCGTTGTCGGGGCTGATGGCGAGCGCTTTCTGGTACTCGGCCAAGGCGTCCTGCGGGCGGCCGAGCAGGTTGTCCGCAGCGCCCCGTAGCTCATAGACCTGCGGCAGGGTGGTTTGCGCGGTGGCCAGGGGGGCGAGCAGCTCCAGCACCTGGTCCGGGTGCTTGGCCGCCAGTTGCAGCTGCGCCAGCAGGATGGGGCCGCGCGCGTCGGATGGGTTGCGCGCGGCGTAGCGGGTGGCGGCATCCAGCGCCTGCTCGGTTTGCCCGACCTGCTGCTTGACCACGGCCTGGATGAGGTAGGCGCCGGGGAACTGCGACACGAAGGAGGAGAGCTGGTCAAGGATGGCGTTGGCGCCCGCGAAGTCTCCGGCGCGCATCAGCAGCACGGCCCGGTAGTACAGCGCGCGGGCATTGCCGGGCGAGAGCGCCAGCACGGAGGCCACGTCGGCCTTGGCCGGGTCGTTCTGGTTGAACTCAAGCAGCACGCCGGCGCGGTCCAGGCGATAGGCGAACTGACCCGGCGCTGCCGCCACGGCCTTGTCCGCCGCAGCGATGGCGCCAGCCTGGTCCGGCTTCTGCGCGAGCATCGCCGATTGCAGCTGCAGGGCTTCCGGCGAGGCCGGTTCCAGCTTGAGGGCGGCATCCAGCGCCTGGCCCGCCGCCGGCAGGTCACGGCGTTGCAGGTCCAGCCTGGCCTGGCCGAGCAACGGCGCCGCAGAGCCGGGCGCGAAGCGCTGCGCCTCGGTGAAGGCATTGGCCGCCAAGTCCGGATGGTCGAGCATCATCTGCGCCCGGCCGCGAGCCACCAGGGTCGCCACGGCAAGCTCGGGGGTCGTGGTGTCGGCCGGCACGTCGCGCAGCAAGTCACGCGCGCGGCCCTCCTGCAGGTAGGCGGAGGTGAGCAGGCCGAGGGCGGGCGCGGCCGGATAGCCGTTGTCCTTGGCGTCCTGCGCTTCTTTCTCGGCTGCCGCCGGGTCGCCCAGCTGCAGGTTCACCTGGCCGAGCTGGTAGTGCGCCTCGCCGCTTGCCGGGTCTGCCTTGATGGCGTTGCGGAGCTGCAGGCGGGCGCTGGGAAGGTCCCCGGCAGTGGCGGCCTTCCTGGCGTCCGCCAGGTAGTCCGCGGCGTCGGCGACCAGCGGCCAAGCGGCCAGCAGCGCCGCCGCGGCGAGCAAACGCGATCTATGCATCACCACCGGGCTCCATCTCAGCTTCCAGCACGGCGGCACTCGCCAGGCCGTGGGTTTCAAGCAGTCCATACAGGGTCGGGCGGCTGATGCCGAGCAGTTTGGCGGCCTTGCTCAGCACGCCATGGCTCTTGGCAAGCGCCAGTTGGATTACCTCGCGCTCTGCCCGCATGCGGGCCAGCCGCAGGTCCAGGTTGGCGGGTGCGGCGTCGTCCGCGGGCGCCAGCTCCAGGTCGGCCACGTCGATCATGCGGGTGTCGCTCATCACCACGGCCCGCTTCATGCGGTTCTCCAGCTCGCGCACGTTGCCGGGCCACTCGTACTGGGTGATGGCAGCGATGGCGTCGTCGGTCAGGCCGCGCAGGTTGCGGCCGAACTCCTTGTTGAAGCGGTGCAGGAAGCTGCGGGCCAGCAGCACGCTGTCTCCGGGGCGGTCCCGCAGCGGCGGGATGCGAACGGAGACGGAGTTCAGCCGGTAATACAGGTCCTGCCGGAAGCGGCCATCGCCGATCTGGGACTCGAGCTGCTGGTGGGTGGCCGAGACGATGCGGACGTTGACCTGGATCGGCTTGCGGCCGCCGATGCGCTCGATCACCTGGTCCTGCAAGAAGCGCAGCAGCTTGACCTGCAACGGGTACGGCAGGTCGCCGATCTCATCGAGGAACAGCGTGCCGCGGTCGGCGCTCTCGATCTTGCCGATGGTCTGCTTCACCGCCCCGGTGAACGCGCCGCGCTCATGGCCGAACAGCTCGCTTTCCAGCAGGTTCTCCGGGATAGCGCCGCAGTTGATGGCGATGAATGGCTGCTTGGCGCGGGGGCTGAGGTCGTGCAACGCACGGGCCAGGGCTTCCTTTCCGGTGCCGCTCTCGCCCAGCAGCAGCACGGGCACATTGGCGCCGGCCAGCTTCTCCACCGTGCGGCACACCTTCAGCATCGGCTCGCTGGCCGTGATGATGCGCGCCACCGGGCTGGCGCCGGGCGCCTCGGCCAAGCGGCGGTTGTCGGCTTCCAACTGGTGGATGCGCAACGCTCGGCCGATGATGCCGCGCAGCACGTCGATGTCGATCGGCTTCTCGTAGAAGTCGTAGGCGCCGCTGGACACGGCGCGCAGGGCGTGGGCGCGGTCCCCGTTGCCGGTGGCGACGATCACCTTGGCATCCGGCGTGGCGCGCAACACTGCGTCCAGCACGGCAAAGCCCTCGGAAACGCCGTCGGGATCGGGCGGCAGCCCAAGGTCCGTGACGACGACCGGCGGGCGATGGCGCTCGATCTGCGCCAGGGCGGCGGCTCGGTCATGCGCGGTGATCACGGTGTAGGCAGGGAAAGCCCAGCGGTATTGGCTGCACAGCCCTTCATCGTCCTCAACGATCAGCAGGGTTGGGTTGGTCATGACGAGGCTTTCACGCTGGCTGCGGCCATGGCAGCGGGCTGCGACGGCAGCGACACGCGCATGGTGGTGCCAACGCCGGGCTCGCTGGTCACGGTCAGGTAGCCGCCAGCCTGCTGCAGCAGCTCACGGGCCTGGAACACACCCATGCCAAACCCGTCGTTCTTGGAGGAGCGGAAGGGGCGGAACAACTGCTGCTGGATGAACTCGGCTGTCATGCCGATCCCTTGGTCCACGATATCGACCAGAATGCGGCGGTCCTGCTCACGGCAGGCGATGCGGACCGGCGCGTTATGTGCGGAGGCATCGAACGCGTTGTCCAGCAGATGAAGGATCACCGCCTCGAAATCGGCCGGGTCCATCACGATCTGCGCCGTGGCAACCAGCGGTTCGGCATCCAGTTGGATACGCGCCCGGCGGGATTCGCCGCAAGCGCCGATGATGGCCTGAAGCCGGCTGCGCACGGCGATCGGGGCATGGGGCGGCAGCGTATCCACGGGGGTCTTCAACCGGGCGAGCAGGATGTTGATCTTCTGCACAGAGGCCCCGACGGTCCGCAGCATGTCCTGCTGGAACTCGGCGTTGGCGATATGATGCTCCGCGTTGGCAAGCACCAAGGACAGTTGGCTCGACACGTTCTTGATGTCATGGGCGACGAAGGCGAAACGCTTGCCATATTCCCGCAATTGGTTGGTTTGCAGCAGCGTTTCGGCCGCGCGCTGCTCAGCGACGTAGCTTGCCACCTCCTGGCCCACGATGCGGAGCAGGGCGAACACTTCCTCATCGAGCGTGAACGGCGCGCGCGGCTTGGCCACCAGGATGAAGCCGGTCATGCCGCCGCCATGGGCAAGCGGAGCGGCGAGCCAGATGTCCGGGACGTCCGGCGTTCCGGGTGGCACCTCGATGACCGAACCGGTCGTGCCGAGCATTGTAACCAGCGCGTGGTCGCCCCCGATCTGGTGCGCGGCGGCTGGCAGGTTCCATGACCCGGCCCAGCGGAACACGCCGTCCTCCGCCTCGCGCAGGAAGATCATGCCGGCAGGGCTGTCCACCACTTGGGCCACCGCCCTTATGGCACGGGTGTGGAGCGCCGCCGGGCGGTCAGTCTGCGACAAGGTGTGGATGCATCGCAGCCATTCCAGCCGGTAGTCGTAGCGCTGGCGGAAGAAGTTGCTGATGACGAGGTTGCGCACAGCCGACCGGGCCGATGCGGACGTCACGAACAGGGCTGCAACGAGCATTCCACCGGAGATCAAGCTGATCTCAAGCACCATGCCCCATGGGCTGGCCCAGCCCGGCCCGAACGCGCGCAGGATCTCTCCCGTGGCCGCGACGCCAAGCAGGAATATCCCGATCAGGACGAGGCTGGCGCTGTAGAACACGGCGCGGTGGGACACTTGGAGCGATCGTCCCCACCGGCGCTGGTTGCGCCTGGCTGCCACGGCGAGCAGCGGCAGCAGCAGCAGCAGCAGCACAGAGCGGCCATCGGCCAGGATGGGCGACACCCGGCGGAACAGCACGGCATCGCTGTAGAGCGCTATCCCGTAAACAAAGAAGCCGCCCAGCGCCACGCAGGGCAGCGTGACGTGCCAGCGCAATTCCTCTGGCGTGTTGCGATACAGGTTCTCGATCAGCAGCAAGGCGCAAACGGCGAGGCCGAGGCTGGCCTCGAACTCCACCATCTGGACGGAGCCGGATGACAAGCCGGCTCCCGCGCTCACGAACCCGGCCATGGCCACCAGAACGATGACGATCCCGAAGCCTGTGAACAGGCGCTGCTGCCGGGCTCCGATGGAGGCTGAACGATGGTAAAGATGCAGGAGGAATCCCGACCAAGCGGCCATCAAGCCAAAGTCCAGCGTTGCCAGCGCAGCATCCGCGAGCATCGGGCCGAAAGCCAATACGCCGGCCCATCCCGCCGTGGCAATGCTCGCGCCGGCAAGGGCCAGACGGGACCGGTCAGGCCGTGCCGTGACAAGGACGATGCCGGCGAACAGGGTGTAAAGTGCGACAATCCCGATGTTCAGCATACCGCACGCATCCTGCCAGGGGTTCGACCGCTACCGTGCCCCTTCCTGAAACAGGATCACACGGATCGTCAGCACAAGGATCAACGCATTGACAAAGAGGCTGCGGTTCTTGACGTAATACAGGTCGTAAGCCAGCTTCATGCGGGCATCTTCGACAGAAGCGCCGTAAGGGTACTTGACTTGCGCCCAGCCGGTGATGCCGGGCTTGAGGCAGGCTCGATCAGCGTAGTTCGGAATGACCGTTGACAGTTGATCCACGAAATGCGGGCGCTCGGGTCGAGGGCCGATGAAGCTCATGCGTCCAGACAGCACGTTGAACAGCTGCGGCAGCTCGTCGATCCGGGTGCGGCGGATAAGGCGGCCCACGCGCGTCACCCGCGGGTCGTTCTTGGCTGCCCAGATCGGCGCGCCTGCCACCTCGGCGTTGACGGACATGCTGCGGAACTTGCGCAGGCTGAACACCTGGCCATGCTGGCCGACGCGTCGTTGGGCATAGAACACCGGCCCGGGGCTCTCCAGCTTGATCAGGATGGCGACGATCATCATCAGCGGCAGCGTCGCGAAAAGGAAGATGATGCTGGTGGCCACGTCCAGGAAGCGATGCACCCCGTCGATCCAACGGCCGCGGGCCGTGCGCTCAACCAGCGCGTCCCAGGCAGGCGGCAGATGGTCGAGGTCCAGGCGGCTCAGGCGATATTCCCAAAACGACGCCTCATTGAACACGCGGGTGGTTTTGCGCAGCCCAGCCCGCAAGGCTGAGCCGGTTGCCGAGTCGGAAGCGGCATCGGCCACGACGACTCCCCAGATCCTGCTGCGGCGCAGCTCCTCGCGTTGCAGTGCGGCAGACCCGCCGGCGACCACGCCTGCGACCCGCCAGGATGCGTCTCCAATCATGCCGATCACGTTTTGGACGCGCAAGGCACTCTGCGGCGGGCCAACGATGAGAATGCGGCGGGCAAACAAATCCATGCGCTGCGCGATGTAAAACCCGGCCCGGGTGATGCCCAGGCACGCGAGCCAGCCCGCCATGATGCGCGGCAGCGACAAGCTGCTGCGCGGGTTGAGGCTAAGGTCGCACTTCAGCATATGGCTGAGCCCGACGAGCAAGGGAGCGAGCAGCACGCTGACGATGAGCGCGGTGGTCATCAACTTGCGCTGGCGCTGGCAAATCTCTGCCCGGTAAAGGCCGATCAAGACAGATGTCAGGCTGATCGCCAGGCTCCAGATAACGGCTTGCTTGAGCGCAAACAGATCCATCTCAAAACCGACTCTGGGAAGCTGACCCTCATGGTGCAGCAAATAAAACATGACGCTCAGAATCAGTAAAGATTCAACGAGCCAAAGCCCAAGCATCTCAAGCGAGAGGTGTTTCTCAACTGCCCTAATCATTGTTTAGTCCAACTGACCAAGGAATCGCACGAGAACAGGCTTTGTTTGGCTTTCAACCGCACGATCGACCAGGCTGAACCCGGCTGGGCATCCTCGGTTTCAAGCGGCGCAGCTATGCCGAGGAGCAAACCGGATGTCAATAAATTATTAAAACGGGACCGGTTCTTCTTATAGCGCAAAATTAACAATTTTATAGATGTTTCTGTAACATAACAGTTTTCCTGCTTCTCAGCATTCTGCCTCGGATGAGCTGGCCCAAAGGTTGGCATAAGCCGCAAACATCGCCTCCTGGTCATAGTCGGCCTCAGCCTTGGCGCGGTTGGCTCTTCCGGTCCGCTCGCGCAACCCAGGGTCCTCCAGCAGGGCGCGCAGGCCCGCGGCGAAAGCCGCGTCGTTTTGCGCCACGATGAAAGGCCCGTTTTCGGCGGCCAGCATCGTCCGGATGTCACCCACATCAGTTGCCACCACCGGCAGACCAGTCGCCATCGCCTCCAGGATCGAAAGCGGCATCTGCTCCGTGACGGATGATAGGGCGAAAATGTCGAACGAACGGTAAACGGGCCGTGGGTCCTCCACGTGGCCCATGAACTGCACACGGCCTTCCAGCCCCAATTGGACGGCAAGGCTTTCCAGGGCGGCGCGTTCGGCCCCTTCGCCCACGACGACCAGCCGCCCCGTCCCGCCTGCGAGGTGAAAGGCGCGCAGCAGGCGGGCCACGTTCTTCTCCGGGCGCAGCGCCGCCACGATGCCGATGACGGGGCCGTCCTCAGCCGCGCGGTTGGCGCTGCCGGCGAAGCGGGCCAGATCGACGCCGTTCGGGATGTAGCGCAGCCGCGCCGGGTCAAGCCGCCATTGCGTGGCGGCGATGTCCAGCAGCGTGCGCGACGGCAAGACCACCGTGCTGCGCCAGAGCGCCACCCGGCGCGTCCAGCAACGGCGGCGCATCTGGGCAAACCGCTCCTCCGGGCCGAACCCGTCCTCTGTGTGGATGTGGCGTGCCAGCGGCAGCAGGTTGGCAAGCGCCCATTCGATGGAGCCCCAATTGCTCGTCACCAGCACGTCCGGCCGCTCGCTGCGCAGCAGCCGCCGCACCCGCCGCACATTGCCAAGTGGGGCGGCCTTGTCCGTCAGCACGGCCGGGAACGTGACCAGGAGGTCTGGCGCCAGCCGCGCGCGGCACTCCGTGTTGCCGTCGAGCGCCACGATGGCATGACGCCACCTCCTGCCGAAGCGGTTGGCCAATGCTGCAAAGCGGACTTGGGCGCCACCGACCGCGAAGGTCGGGAACACGTGCATCAGGAGCGGCGGTTGGCCTGTGGTCAACGGCGCGTCCTTCGTCCGGCGGCAGGGATTGGGTGTGCGTTTACCTGTTCCGTGTGAAAGCTCAACCACATTGCAACGGACTGGCCACGATGCTGCGCGTCCTGACGCTTTCGACGGTGTATCCCAACGCGGCCGAACCGACCTTGGGCGTGTTCGTGGAGGGCCAGACAGTCCGGCTGGCCGCGCGGCCGGATGTGGACCTTCGGGTGGTCAGCCCGCTGCCCCGCCCGGTGTTCCCCTTGAGCCTGCTGCCAGGCTACCGGCGGCGGCTGCGCCTGCCCTGGCAAGAAGAGCGGCATGGCGTGGCGGTGGCGCGGCCCCGGTTCGACATGCTGCCTGGGCTGGGCGGCGCACTCAACCCGGCCGCCGTCGTGCGTGCCGTGCGCCCGGTGCTGGCGCAGCTGCGCGCCGCCGGGTTCGGCATGGACGTGATCGATGCGGAGTTCTTCTACCCGGACGGGCCGGCGGCGGTTCGCCTCGGCGCCGAGCTGGGCGTGCCGGTTTCGATCAAGGCGCGCGGGGCCGACATCCATTAC
>CAXTTH010000003.1:0-23101 GCA_964247035.1 uncultured Acetobacteraceae bacterium | reverse complement strand
CTCCTGGCCTGCGACCGCGAGAAGCAGCACGTTGTTCGCCTGCTGCCTCGGATCCGGGATGACCGCTGCAACTGCTGCATCGCTCTCGGCCAGGGCCGTGGCGAGGTCGCCGCTGGCAGCCAGCGACAGCGCCAAGTCGCCATGCAGAGCCGCGTCGGCCGGCGCCCGGGCGAGGCCGCGGCGGTAGGTCGCTTGTGCCTCGGCGGAACGGCCTGCCATGTCGAGGGCCACCCCGTAAGCACGCATCAAGCGGGGATCGGCTGAGTCTCGCCCCAGCGCCGCCAGGATCGGGAGGGCCTCGCCCACCCGGTGCAACGCAAGCAAGGCGACGCCGAGGCCGTACTTGGCTTCGGCGTTGCTGCCGTCCCGGACGAGGACGGCACGGAAGGCCTGTTCGGCCCTGAGCGGCTGCCCAAGCGCGATCGAGGCCGCGCCGATCCGCTCAAGCGCTGCCACGTCATGCCCGTCACGGCTGCTGGCCGCCTGATACAGCAGCAGGGCGCCATCCAAATCCCCCTGCTTGCCCACGTCATCGCCAAGGTGGACCAGTCCGGCCGAGGTATCGAGGTGGGCCGTCGCCGGCGGCGGTGATGGCGCCGGCGCCACGCGAGGCCCGCCACAGCCGAATAAAGCGAGTGGGACAACGCTGGCTGCAAGCACGCGCCATGGCCGCATCCCAGGCAATATCGTCGGGCCGCAAGCCATTCTGTCTTCTCACGCAGGGCTTGGCGAACTTACCAGCGAACACGCCGCATGGTAACAGCGCCAGGCCCGGCCTCTCCGGAACAGAAGAACCTCAGTGGCGCCATGACGGTCTCTTTCGCACGTGTCGTGCTGCTCGCCATGCTGGTCATGCATGCTGCAGCCTTGGCGAAGCCGCTGCCGCCGTCGGATGCGGTCGTCACCTATGCCGTCGTCGATCAGGACCTTCGTGACGTGCTGGGGGAAGTGACTCGGCAGTCTGGCTTACGCCTTAACGTCAGCGAGGCCGTGCATGGCCGAGTGCGAGGGCGGCTGCCGCCAGGGTCGTTCGAGACGGTTCTCGATCAGTTGGCGAAGACCTACGGGTTCGATTGGTATTTCGATGGCAGCACGCTCTGGGTTTCCGCCGCCAGCGAAGCCGCGAACAAGATGCTGCCACTGGGAACAGTCGACGTCGCGCAGCTCTCGCGCAGCCTCGACGCGCTGGGCATCTCGGACCCGCGTTGGCCCTTGCGCGGCTCGGCAGATGCCAAGGTGGTCATCGTCGATGGGCCGCCCCATTACGTGCAGCTGGTCGAGCAGACCGCTGCGGTCTTGGCCCAGCGCAGTGATACCACGGCCAAGGTAAGCGTGTTCCGGGGCTCCGTCAGCGGTCCCTAGCATGGTCTGCGGCCATGGCTTCAGATCACCCGTGCCTTTATTGAATACCTTGGTGTTCTGCCCCTGGCCCAGCGTTGTATGCTGGCATGATCTCCGTTTCTTTTTCCTGTGTTTGGCGGCGATTTCCATACATGGACGGATGGACATCTGATTCGCTCCCGGTAGGATTGTAGGAAGCGAGCGGCGGGGTGATGTGATGTCTGCGTCTGCGTCTGCGTCTGCGACGAACCGATCCGAGATCGCGCTTGCCTTTCAATCCGAGCTGGGCCGTCCGGCGCAGGAAGCGGACTTGGAGGCGTGGAACGGGGCGTTCCAGAACGGCTCGCAGACCCTGGGCTCGCTGGACAGCTACCTTGCCGGCACGGACGAGTCGCATGCCGCGGTGTCGACCCTGTTCGTCAACGAGTATGGCCGCTCCGCCACGTCGGCTGATTTCACCAACCTCGCATGGAACGGCGGCACCGAGACGCTCGGCGGGGTCGAGGCCACCCTCTCGGTGCAGCAGGAGTCTCACAACGCGGTTGCAGACGTGTTTCAGGCCGTCCTGGGGCGGGCAGCCTCTAGCGACGACCTGGCCAATTGGCAGCAGCAACTCGGTGCGGGGGCCGCGACCCTGACCTCGCTGCGCAGCTACCTGGCTTTGACGACAGAGTCGCAAGCCGCGGTCTCGGCTGCGTTCCACGACGTCGTCGGCCGGGCCGCGACCGCGACGGACCTGGCCGACTGGGGCGGGGCATTCGGCCAGGGGACGCAGTCGATGGCGAGCCTGGCGTCCTACCTGGCCGCCACGCCGGACGCCGCGGCGGCGATCTCGGCCGAGTTCCAGAACGAGTGGGGCCGCCCGGCCAATGCGGGTGACGTCGTATTATGGACGGGCCTCTTCGCCAGCAGGACGCAGACGCTCGGCACGCTGGCCACTTGCCTGGCCGCTTCCACCAACGCCGCGGCGGCGATCTCGGCCGAGTTCCAGAACGAGTGGGGCCGCCCGGCCGCGGCCGTGGACATCGCCGCTTGGAGCAGCGCCTTCGCAAACAGCTCGCAGACGCTCGGCACGCTGGCGGCGACCCTGTCCACCTTTCCCGATGCTGCAGCGACGATCTCGGCGCAGTTCCAGAACATCCTGGGCCGGCCGGCGAGTGCGGCTGACCTAGTCAACTGGGAACAGCAGTTCGGCGCGGGCACCGGAACCCTGACGTCGCTGGCCAGCTACCTGGCCTCCACATCGGAAGCGGCAGCGGCAATCTCCGCGGTGTTCCAGAATGAATGGGGCCGCCCTGCCGCGGCCGTGGACGTCGCCGCTTGGAGCGCCGCTTTCGCGACCGGCTCGCAGACGCTCGGCACGCTGGCCGCGACCTTGTCCACCTTTCCCGATGCGGCGACGGCGATCTCGGCAGTATTCCAAAATGTGCTAGGCCGGCCGGCGTCGTTGGCCGAGCAGTCCAACTGGCAGCAGCAGCTCGGGGCGGGGACCTACACCCTCACCTCGCTGCGCAGCTACCTGGCCTCCACGCAGGAGGCGGCCAACCTGGTCAATGGCATCTACACGAGCGAGCTGGCCCGGCCGGGCGACACGTCGGGGGTGGCCTACTACCAGGGCCTGCTGGCGCAAGGCTATTCGCTGTCCCAGGTGCGGCAGATCATCATCACCTCCACGGAGGCGGGCGACGACGTCAACGCGATCTACCAGGAGGTGCTGGGCAGGAACGCCACGGCGGCGGAGACCAGCCAGCGGGAAACCGACCTGTTCAACGGCTCGGCCCTGTCCGACATCCGCTGGGCAGTGGCGCACACGGACGAGGCGGCGGCCCGGGTGCAAGCCCTTTACGTGCAGATCATCGGCACCCAGGCTGACTCCGGCAGCGTCAGCCAATGGCAGGCCCAGCTCGGCACGAACCTGTCGTTCGCCGGCATCCGGCCGTTTTTCTATCAGTGGGATCGTGCCGCCGCCGCGGTGAACGCGGCCTACGAGGCGGTGCTCGGCCGCCCAGTCGACGCGGCCTCGCTGCAGGCGTGGGTGGCGAACAACGGCTACGGCATCTCCGTGGCCCAGCTGCAAAGCCAGCTTGCGTATTCGGCAGAGGCGTTCGGCATCATCCAGGCTGGCTACCAGCAGGTCCTCGGCCGGGCCGGGACGGCCGCCGAGGTGACGGCGCAGCAGGCGGGCCTGGCGGCTGGGCAATCCCTCACTACGCTGAACACCCGCATCGAGCAGCATTCGCTCACGTATGCCGAACCCGACTTCGACGCCGCCTACTACCTGGCAAACAATCCCGACGTGGCCGCCGCCGGCGTGGACGCGCTGTATCACTTCGAGACCTACGGTTGGCCCGAGCAGCGCGACCCCAACGCCGTGTTCAGCATCGCGTCGTATGAGGCAGCCAACCCGGACGTGCAGGCGGCCGGCACCGATCCCTTGCAGCACTACGAGCAGTTCGGCTGGCACGAGGGGCGCAACGCCAGCCCGGAGTTCAACACCGACGCCTACCTGGCGGCCAACCCGGACGTCCAAGCCTCCGGCATCGACCCGGTGTACGCCTATTTGCATGCCGGCCCGTTGATGGATCAGGCCGGCGTCGTTCTGCAGGTGCTGTCGGGCGACCAGGCGGCGCAGGTCAACGCATTGTGCCAGTACGTCGTGGGCCGCAGCGCGACGGCGGCGGAACTGACATCCGTGCAGCAGGGCCTCACGGTCGGCAAACCCTTCGCCACGGTGCTCGATGCCCTGCGCGGCACGCTGTACTCCTCCGCGGAGGAGGCGTCGAAAGTGGGCGCCATCTACCAGAAGGAGCTCGACCGCCCCGTCGATGCCGGGTTGCTGGCCACCTTCCAGGTCGCCGAGGGGTTCGGCGAGTCGCTGGCCGAGGTGCGCTCCATCGTGTCGCAGTCGGCCGAGGCGGCCGGTGACATCGATGCCACCTACCAGAACATCCTCGGCCGCGACGCCACGCCGGCCGAGCTGGCGGTGCAGCAGAACGCGCTGTCGTCCGGGGTGCCGCTCGACAGCGTCACGGCCGCCCTGCGCCCGGTGGTCGCGTTCTCCGCCGAGGCGGCCGGCGACATCCGGGCGATCGCGCAGGCCGTGCTGGGGCAGCCCTCGGGCGACGCGCTCACCTTGTCGCTGCAGACGGACATGGCTCACGGGGAAGGGCTGGGCGGCGTGCGCAGCGACTTCGTCCATTCCGAACAGATAACCTCAGCGATCGGCGCGATCTTCCAGCAGGTGCTGGGCACCGCCGCGAGCGCCAGCGACATCGCAGGTTACGAGCAGCAGATGGCGGCTGGCATGTCGCTGGCCGGCGTGCGCAGCTCCCTCGCCAGCACGACCGCGGCGGCCAACGCGATCAGCACGATCTTCCAGCAAGAGCTGGGCTACGTCCCGGACAGAAACACCATCGCCGGCTATGAGCAGCAGCTGGCGGCCGGCGCGACGCTGGACGGCATTCGCCACAACCTGGCTACTACGACGTCCGCGGCGGCAGCGATCGGCGCGATCTTCCAGCAGGAGCTGGGCTATGCCGCGGATGGCAGCGCCATCGCCGGCTATGAGCAGCAGCTGGCGGCTGGCGTGACGCTGGACGGCATCCGCAGCTACCTCGCCACCACCGGTTCGGCAGCCAACGCGATCAGCACGATCTTCCAGCAAATGCTGGGCTACGCCGCGGACAGCAACACCATCGCTGGCTACGAGCAGCAGCTGGCAGTCGGCGCGACGCTGGACGGCATCCGCAGCTATCTCGCCACCACGCCATCGGCAGCAGCGGCGATTGGCGCGATCTTCCAGCAGGAGCTGGGCATTGCCGCGGACAGCAACACCATCACGGGCTACGAGCAGCAGCTGGCTGCTGGCGCGACGCTGGACGGCATCCGCCACTACCTCGCCACCACGCCGGCAGCGGCGGCGGCGATCGGCGCCATCTTCCAGCAAGAGCTGGGCTATGCCGCGGTCGACAGCGCCATTGCCGGCTATGAGCAGCAGCTTGCGGCCGGCGCGACGCTGGACGGCATCCGCAGCTACCTCGCCACCACCGGCTCGGCGGCCTCGGCGATCGGCGCGATCTTCCAGCAGGTGCTGGGCATTGCCGCAAGTGGCGACGACATCGCGGGCTACGAGCAGCAGCTAGCGGCTGGCACGACGCTGGGCGGCATCCGCAGCTATCTCGCCGCCACCCCCACGGGGGTCAACGCGATCAACGCGGTGTTCCAGCAGGTGCTGGGGCGGGCGGCGACGGGGGCCGAGATGGCGGCCCAGCAGGCCTGGCTAACCGGCGGCAGCTCCCTGGACGGACTGCGCAGCCAGCTCGTGGCCTCGGCGGAGTTTGTGGGCGACATCGATGCGGCGTTCCAGCAGGTGGCGAGCCAGAACGCCGACCCGGCGACGCTGGCGCAGGTGCAGGCGGCGGCGCTGGCCGGCAGCACCGTGTCCTCCCTGCAGGACTTCGTGGTCGACCAGGAACTCGGCAACGGCGGCGCCAATCCCACCGCGGCAGCTGTCAACGCCATCTTCCAGCAGGTGCTCGGCCGCACGATCACCTCGGCCGAGCTGGGCTACGTGGAGGCGCAGATCGGCGCCGGCGCCAGCTTGGCCGGCGTCCGCACTGCCCTGGCCACGTCGGACAAGGGCGGCGCGGCGATCAACGCGCTGTATGAGGACGTGCTGGGCCGCGAGGCCGACCCGTCCGGGCTGGCCACCTATGGGGCGGTGCTGGCGCAGCCGGGCGGCTCGCTGGCCCAGGTGCGCGAGGACCTGACCCAGTCCGACGAGACGACCGGGGTCATCCAGAACTTCTACCAGCTGACCTTCGGCCGGGCGGCCAGCGCCGACGAGCTGGCCGGCATGCGCTACGCGCTGGGGCTGAGCATCTCCGACACCGACCAGTTCGGCTTCTACAAGGCGGACGGCACCGCGCTGGCGGTGACCAGTGCCGCCAACCTGCTGGCGCAGCTGCCGGTGGCGGTGACGCTGTATGCCGGCCAGACCCCGGTGCTGGGCGTGCCGGGCGGCGCGCAGCTGTTTGCCAACGCAACCCAGCTTGCCGCCGCCGTGCTCGGGCTCAGCCTGCGCCAGGGCCAGGCCGACGTGGGCTCGCTGTCCGCCTACCAGCTCACCGTCAACTGGCTGGTGCAGATCGACCAGCCCATGCTGCAGCTGGCGGCGCACTTCCTGGCCCAGGCGCAATACGCGCAGCGGACGAACAACCCGGACGGCGTGACCCTGGCCTCCACCGCCTACCAGCTGGCGCTGAGGATCGCAGCCCTGCCGCCCGCAGCCCGCGGCGACGCCAGCTGGGGCGTGTCCGCCTCCGTCAAGGACCGCGACGGCCACACCGTCGACGTCATCGTCTACAACGACACGTCCACCCCTGGCGGACACGTCATCTACCACGACAAACCAAACGACCCCATCGCAAACATCGCCGAACAAGTCGTCACCGTCATCGTCGATGTTGCCGCTGTAATCGCTCCTCAGTTTTTCGCCATCCCCGCTGCCGTGCTGAACGCGGCCGAGGCGGGCCAAAGCTTCGCAGAGGGCAACGTGCTGGGGGGCATCCTCCATCTCGGGGCCGCCGCCGGTTTTGGAATCAATGCGGATGCGGCCATTGGCGGCGACTTCTTCAGCATCGAGGCCGGGATTGGCCAAAGCGTCTTGGCGGTCACGGCGGCAGTTGGCGGCGCCTCCAGCATCGTGCAAAGCATCGAAGCAGGCGACCCGCTCGGCGGCATCGCAGGCGCCCTGGCCGTGGCAGCGGCCTACGCATCTGGCGGCGACTTCAGTGGCAACCTGCCCGCGCTGAACGTGAGCCAGTCCACCATCGCCGCTTTGTCCGCCGCCGCCGTCGGAACCGCCGTCGCCGACGCATTCAACCGCGGCGACGTCACAGGCGCACTGATTACCAGTTTGGGGCCGCTGCTGAGCGCAGTGGTTGAAGGTGTGCAGGAGTCGTATCAGAATGGGACAGTTGCTGGAAGGTCAATCGACCCCAACGCGGAGGCAAACAATCCGCTCGGTGCTGATGCAGGCGACCTCCAGCCCTATCAGATTGCGAATGGTGATGGACCAATACCGGTCCCAAGTATAAGGTCCCAGAACGTCTATCATCAGTCTGTAGTCGACGCAGTCGCCCAATCTCTCCAAGAGCAAGGCTACACTGTCATTAGAAATCTTCCGTTTCGAGACGCAAGTTCAGGTCTATTGTCTTACCCTGATCTGACTATTGTTAGCCCCGCCGACAACCAACTTGCAACCGCATTAAGCAATCTGTCAGGTGTGCCCATTCCATACAAGGTGACACCTCTGATCGTCGTTGATCCCGATCAAGTCAACCCAAGTGTTACAACTAAACCTGATGTTGGCGTCGTCGAGATCAAAACCGGTGATGCAACCCTCACTAAAGGACAGACCGCAGTTTTGGACTCGTTGACGACTGGGAACGTAGTCATTCCAACAGGCCCCAGAGCGGCTCTAGTGGGCTTACCGAATACTCCTCTCAAAATTATCATAGGAGGGGCTTACATCGTAACTGCACCAGGGTTAAAACCTCCGCCATGAGTCATATGTCGGATGTTCGAAACGCTCTGTCCCATTTTGGATACCGCGAGAGACATGAGGGTATTTACTCCAGGATAGTGCAGGAAGGATGGGCTTTCTGGGTTGGATACACTGGGTCGAGCAACCCATTAATGCTGCTTTCTGGTGTCTGCTCAAAAGAGTTTTTTGACTTGCTGGAGTCGTGTATGGCTGCAATGCGCCTCCCAGTGCCGAAGAGTTTGAGATTAGCCTTTGATACGACGCCTGTATTTAGCGTTCGGACCGACGCGTTCTTTTCAGCTAATGCAAGCGGCTATACGGCTCCTGACTTTGTCGAAGTTCTTGACCGCATTGAGATGTGGCTGACTGCCAAAGTCAATTATGGTGAATGTCTCGATGCCCTTGAGGCGCATTGCAAGCATAAACATATTTACACTTATCATAAGCCTGTTCTCCTTACCCTGCTGGGGAGGGAGGAAGAGAGGGAAGTGTATTTTGATCGATGGCTGAGCCAAATAGTAAGTGAACCAGAGATCGTTCGATCTTCTATTGTAAGTTTCGTCTCCGAACTTCGGAAAAAGCGCGACTATTTTGAGCCAATAAGAGCATCTTTATAGAGTATTAAGAAAGTAGCTATCTATAGCTGTAATAAATGGAATTTGATTTCCCATGAAAAAACTTCTAATCGCAATAAAGATTTGAGAGTTCTAACTTGCGGTAGCGAGCGACGTTTGGCAAGTTGGCGGCCTATGTTTGAGGGGCTGCGAATGTCGGCGGATGGGTTGCGTTGCAAGCGGTGCGGGGCTTCGGACTATGCCAAGAGCGGCACGGCGCGCGGGCACCAGCGCTATCGCTGCCGGGCTTGCGGGTCGCATTTCACCGATACGCCTTTGCGCGGCAAACCGCCTGCCATGAAGGCGCTGGCGGTGCTGCTGTATGGCATGGGGGGCATGGGCTTCAGCGCCATCGGCCGCCTTCTGGGGGTGAGCGACGTGGCAGTGCTGAAATGGGTGCGCGCCGAGGCCACTGCTTTGCCGGAACCGGAGGTGTCGGCCGCCGTGGTGACGGTGGAGGTAGATGAGATGTGGCACTTTCTGAAAAAAAGCCTGCCAAGCTCTGGGTTTGGCGCGCCTATGACGTGGATCAGCGGCGAACCGTGGCCTGGGTGCTGGGTGGGCGTGATGATGCAACCTGTCGCAGGTTGATCGACAAGGTGGGGTTGGCTGGCAAAACCTTCGTGACGGACGACTGGGAGGGCTATCACCGGGTGATCCCGCCGGACCAACTGTTCACGGGAAAGGACCTCACCTTCCCGATCGAGCAGGACAACAGCAACGTCCGGCACTATCTCGCCCGCTTTCGCCGCCGGACCAAGGTGGTGTCCAGATGCCGCACCATGGTGGACCTGTCGCTGCGCCTGCTGCACCACCTGCAAGACCCGAAAACCTATGCCGCCTATGCTGAAAGGTTTAGAACTATCTTTAGTTAGAACTCTCGAAGATTTATCCCCATGAGGCAAGTTGATATCCAAGAAATAGACTAAGTTGTTGATTATGCTGCAATATATACAGTCGAATTTTCTGCCCCGCGTGTTGGAGAGATAAGCTCCTTCTTCCTTTGACCACGATGTGCAAGCTCACATCACCCCTGCTTGTTTCATGCATGCGATGATGGTTTGGAATGCTTCCTTGCCGACCATCTGGCCCACCTTGAGCGGCGCGAACAGAGTGGCCGCGGCCGGGTCGAGCACGACGGGGATGCGCGCCCGGCGCGCCTCCTCCAGCAGCACGGGCGCCCCCTCCGCTGTGCCGCGCGCCACCAGCACCGGCACCATCGCGTCCGGCTTGGCGAACCGGAACGCCAGCGCAAGCTCGGACGAGCGCACCACGAAGGTGGCGTTGCGCAAGCCCGCCCGCACCGTCCGGTTCAGCCCGGCGCGCTGCTCCTGCCGGTGCTGCTGCTTGATCAGCGGGTTGCCCAGCATGTCGCGGTGCTCGCGCTTCTGCTCCGTGCGAGTCATCCGCATGTCGCGCCCAAACAGCCAGCGCTGCAGGCCGATGTCCAGCCCGCCCAGCACCAGGAAGCAGCCGCCTGCCACCAGCAGCAGCGGCCGCAGCAGCCGCAGCAGCAGCGGGCCCGCGCACGACACGCCGCAGGAGGGCTGCTCCACCAGCGCCTGCACGGAGCCGGCGACGATCAGGCAGGCCACCGTGCCGAGCAGGGCCACCTTCAGCACCGACTTGACCAGCTCGACCAGGTTGCGCAGCGAGAACAGCCGCTTGAAGCCCTCCACCGGGTCCAGCCGCTCCAGCTTGGGCAGCACCGGCTCCAGCGCTGCCAGCACGCCGCCGTTCACCGCCACGTTGCTCAGCACCGCGGCCAGCACGAGCAGGCCGACCAGCGGCGCCACCGTCCACAGCACCTGCCGCCCCAGCAGGCTGGCCAGCGGGCCGAGCCCCACGGCGAACGGCTGGTCCGCCATCGCCCCGGCGAAGATGGCGCCCTCCTGGAGGTTGGCGAACACCGTACCGGCGCGCAGGAACAGGTAGGCGAAGGCGGCCAGGGTGACGACGGCGGTCACCATCTCCTTGCTGCGGGCGACCTGGCCCTTCTTGCGGGCGTCGCGCATCTTCTTGGCGGATGGCGGGAGCGTCTTCTCCTCGCTGCCGCCGCCGGCCCCGCTCACGGTGCAACCCCCGGCGGCATGGCGGCCCGCAGCAGGTCCAGCAGCCGCGGCAGCCCGGCCTGGTCCTGCCGCATGTAGAGCAGCAGGAAGGTGGCGTAGAGCGGCATGAACAGGAAGAACACCACGTTGCGCACCGACAAGGCCAGGTCGTCGATGCGCAGGTTGGGAGCCAGCTTGGCCACCACCAGCAGCGATACGTCGGCCAGCAGCATCGCGATCACCGGCGGCGCGGCCAGCAGCAATCCCTGCCGCGTCACGCGGTCCAGGATGCCCAGCAGCAGCACGGGGGTTTGCGCGTCCAGGGCCGGCAGGGCGGCCAAGGGCGGCCAGATGTCCCAGCTGCCGTAGAGCAGGCTGGCCGTGGTCTCGAGGCCGCCGGTCAGCACGAACAGCGCGATCCCCGTCATGGCCAGCAGCGTGCCGGTGATGGACACGTCATCGAAGCCGGCCGGGTCGTTCAGCCGGCCTTGCGTGGCGCCCCGCTGCGCGTCCAGCACGTCGCCCGCTACGTCCAGCGCCCAGAACGGCACGCCCAGCAGCAGGCCGAGCGCGGCGCCGACCGCCGCCTCCTTCGCGGTCAGCAGCAGGAGCGGCACTGGCTGCAGCTCGGGCGGCAGCACCGCGGCCAAATGCGGGATCATCGGCAGCGCGAAGGCGGTGGCGACGGCGCCGCGCAGCAAGCCGCCGATCTGCGCCCGGGTGAACACCGGGTTGAGCGAGACGAACGCCAAGGGCCGCCCGAGCGCCACGGCGTAGGCGAGCAGCCAGTGCCAGACGACGGTGTAGGCCGCATCCGTCACCGGGTCATGGCGGGGAAGCTGTCGAAGAGCTGCCCGGACTGGCGGACCAGCGGCGCCACCAGCAGCGGCCCGGCGAGCACCATCACCAGGATGACCACCAGCAGCTTGAACGCGATCGGCAGGGACTGGTCCTGGATCTGCGTCACGGCTTGCAGGATGCCGACCACCAGGCCGACGGCCATCGCGCCGAGCAATGGTGGCAAGGACATCAGCAGCACGATGCCGAGCGTCGCATGCAGCTGGTTGATCAGCACGTCCGGGGTCATGGGCCTGCCCTCAGCCCGCGTAGCCGAGCACGAGGCCGTGCATCAGCCGCGTCCATCCCTCGATGGCGACGAACAGGAACAGCTTGAACGGCACTGAGATGGTGGTGGGCGACACGGCGGACATGCCCATGGCCATCAGCACCGCCGTGGTGACGAGATCGACCGCGATGAAGGGCAGGTAGAGCAGGAACCCTGCCTCGAACGCCCGGCGCAGCTCGGACAGCACGAAGGACGGCACGACCACGAGCATGTCGTCCGGCTCGACCGACAGCCCGGAATCCGGGCCCCACACCCGCGCCGTCGCCCCGGTGAAGAAGGCCCGCTCGCCCGGGCTGGTGAAGCGCAGCATGAACGCCTTGACGGGAACCTCGGCGCGCTGGCCGATGCCGACGAAGTCGCTGATCGTCTGGTATTGCTGCCCGGGCTGCGCCGCTTCCTGGTAGACCCGGTTGGCCACGGGCGCCATGACGTAGGCCGACAGCAGCAGGGCGATGCCGTACAGCACCAGGTTGGGCGGGGTTTGCTGCACCCCCAGCGCGTTGCGCAGCAGGAACAGGATCACGGATATCTTGATGAAGCTGGTCATGGTCACGGCCACGAAGGTCAGCGTGCCGAGCGCCGTGATGACGACCAGGATCGCCAGCAGGTTCGGCTCCGTGCTACCCGGCATCGAACAGCCGCACGATCCGCACGCCGACCGCCCCCTCGATGTTGACCAGCTCTCCCTGCCCGACCCGGCGGCCCCCGGTGGCGATCTCCACCAGCTCCTCCGGCCCGCGCCCCAGGTTCATGACGGCGCCCGGCCCCAGGCGGCGCAGCTCGCCCACCGTGACCGTCAGGCGGCCGACCTCGAAGGTCAGCGTCAGGGGCAGGTCGTCCGGGTTCGCGACGGGCTGTGCGTCCCCGTGTGCGTTGGTGGGCATCGACTCTCCTTCATGCGCCCGTGCCGGATGCGGGGCCTCCTTTAGGCTCCAGCCTGACTCTGCGCGATGGGCCGCGGCCGTCCAGCAACCGGCGACGACAAGCTGCGGCTGGTGGCGTTGCAGCAGCACGGTGTCATCGGGGCGCAGGGACGCGATCAGGCCGCGCGTCAACTCCGTCGCGCCGAGGCGCAAGACGGCGGGCAACGCGACCCGGTTGGCCGGCCGGGGGGCTACCGGCCATGAGGCCAGGATCGCCGCCGCCTGCGCCGGGGTGCATTCGAGATGGACCCGGCTGCGCACCGTCCCGGCGTGCAGCAGCATCGCTAGCCCGTCCGCTGGCGAAGCCTCGTCACGCCGGACAGCCATCACCGTCACCGAACGCCCGGATGCCCGCTCCCACTCCGTGACAAGGTCGAGGGTGGCCGCCTCCAGCAGCAGCCCAGCCAAGTCCGGCGGAAGGGCATCGAGGGAAGCAAGCTTCGCATCCATGGCTTGCAGGGCGCCATGCGCCAGTTCAGCCGGGCACCGCAGGGAAAGCGTCTCGCACCCCCATAGCAGCGTGATCCGCACCGGATCGGGCCCGCATGGCTGGCCATCGGCTTCGGCCAACCGAAGCTGGCGTGCAGGACCGAGGGCGAGCGGTCCCCGGGGGGCGTGGCGGCTGCGGCTCTGCGCCGCTTCACGCCGGGTCAGCGATGGCATCGCAAGAAGCTGGGCTGTCACGATGCCGATCGCCAGCCGTCAGCAAGCGCATCCTCGCGCTCGGTTTCCTCGTCCAGGGCCAAGACAGCGCGATACTGCCCTGCCGTGGTTTCCGCCAGGCGCTCCCGCCGGCGCATCTTGTTCACTGCGGCAGCAAGCGCTTGCCGGCTGGCGACCTCTTGCTCCGAGGCCTCACGGTGGCTGAGGGCGGCGGCGTCAACGGCCACAGCCAGGCGAGCGGCTTCAGCGCGCTGGCGTGAATGCTCTGCGGGCAGGGCATGCAGCATCGCCGCGCTCACCACCCGGCCAGCCAGCGCATCCGCGTTCCGTGCTGCGGCGTCTTGCCGGAACGCCTCGGCTTGCATGGCGCGTTGCTGCGCTGCAGCCAAAGCGGCGTGCGTTGCGGTGCGCACCCGCGCGGCCTGCGCCACCACGATGCGCTGCCGCCTTTCCCGGGCCGCTTGGCAGCGCAGCAGCAGCGCAGCCCGAGCCGCGATCAGCTTCTCAGCCGCGCCAGCCACGCCAGGGTCTCCTCCCACGATGTCGCTTCAGCAGCGGCCTGGCGCAGGAAATCCCGGATGGGGCCGATGGCCGCCAAGGCCGCGTCATTGCCGGCATCCACGCCGCGCGCATACTCGCCGACCTGCACGAGGAACTCGATCTCGCCGTAGCGGTGCATCATCTCACGCACATGCGCCGCATTGCGGCTGTGCTCCGCGCTCACGATGGCGTCCATGACGCGACTGCGGCTCGCCAGCACGTCGATCGCCGGGTATTGCCCGCCCGCCGCGATCTTGGGGGACAGCACGATGTGGCCGTCCAGGATGCCGCGCGTCTCTTCCGCAATCGGGTCGCCGCCGCCGTCGCCCTCGACCAGCACGGTGTAGAACGCCGTGATCGAGCCCTTCTCACCCGGTCCGGCGCGCTCCATCAGGCGGGGCAGCTCGGCCATGACGGAGGGCGGGAAGCCGCGCCGTGTCGGCGGCTCGCCAGCGGCCAGCCCGATCTCTCGTCCGGCGCGGGCGAACCGGGTGACGCTGTCCATGACCAGCAGCACGCGCCGGCCCTCGTCGCGGAAGGCCTCGGCGATCGTCGTCGCCGTGTAGGCTGCCTTCATGCGCTCGACGGCAGGGCGGTCGGAGGTTGCGACCACCAGCACCGTGCGCGCCCGGGTCGCCGCGTCGAGCTGGCGCTCGATGAAGTCCCGCACCTCCCGGCCGCGCTCGCCCACCAGCGCCACCACGACCACCTCCGCCCTCGCGCCGCGGACCAGGGACGCGAGCAGGGTGGACTTGCCGCCGCCGGGCTCGCCGTAGATGCCGATGCGCTGGCCCTCGCCGCATGCGAGCAGGGCGTCCACCGCGCGGATGCCGGTCGGGAGGACGGCATCGACCAACCGGCGCATCAAGGCTGCAGGGGGTGGCACGTTGCAGGCCCGGCGCTCGCCTGCTGGCAGGGGGCCGCGCGCGCGCTCGTCGAGCGGTCGCCCGAGTCCGTCCACCACGCGCCCGAGCAGGCCGGCCCCGACCGGAACGCGCAGGACGTCGCCCAAGGGGACGACCTCCGCACCGGCGGACAGTCCGGCGGTGTCGCCGATCGGCGCCAGGATCGCCTCGTCGCCGTCCAGTCCTATGATCTCTGCCAGCAACGCCCCATCCATCAGGCTGCAGAGTTCGCCCAGCCGCGCGTCCGGCAGCACAGCGCGCAGCACCGTGCCCACCGCACGCACGATCCGGCCATGGTCCGGCCGCGGCGCCGCGGTGCCAAGCCGGCCGGCAACGCGATCCAGATGGGCATCGAGCCGGGCCAGCGTCATGCCCCTGACCCCATCAAGGCGCGGAACTGCTCCAGCAGGCCGATCCGGGTCCGGCCCCGCGGGTGGACCAGGGTGCAGCTGCCAGGGCTCGCTGTTGCATCCGCGACGACCGCGACCCGGCCAGTAGGGTCGGCCACGGCCAGCGCGGCGCGAAGCGGCCCGGCGTCGCCGGCGGATACCCGCAAGGTGAGTTGAACATCGGCCCGGTACTCCGCGACTGCATCGGCAGCCAGGCGTGCGAGAACCTCGTCTGCCGGCAGGCTGGTGAGCACCCGGTGGGCGATGGCGAGAGCCAAGTCGTGCAGGTCCGCAGCCCGGTTGCTCAGGAATTCCTCGGTCGCCAGGGCCGTGTCGCTCGCGAGTTGGGCCGCCTGTGCGGTCCCCGCCTGCAACCCTTCAGCGAACCCGGAGGAGATTGCCGTACGCCGATCTGCTTGCGCCTGCTCGACGATCAGGGCCGCCTCGGCTTTGGCCGAGGACCTTACCGATGCAGCGTCCGAATGCGCCTGCACCGTTTCAGCACGGATGATCCATGGCGAGGTGGGCAGCACGAAGGCGGTCAGTTCTCAAGCAGGAAGGCGACGATGGCTACGCCGCCCTCAAGTGGCTGCACGTCATCCGGAACCGGCAGCGCCAACCGGGCGGCCACGGACGCAGGCTGGACCTCGCGCCAAGCAGCGAGGCATCCCGCTCCGGCGATCGGGATGGAAGCGGCAATCGCCTCCGGAGACGTCGTGGCATCTGACTGGGAAAACAGAAGGGCGCGCAAGGCCAGGACGCGAAGCTCGGGGCTGATCAGGTTGATCAGCTGGCGCACTGCCGGGCCGTCAACGATCGCGGCAATCGAACGGGCATTGTAGATCGCGCCTGCTTGCCGAACCAGAAGCAGCAACGACGCCTCATCCATTCCGAGCACGCGCGCCTGCGCCTGGTCGAGCTGGGGCAAAGGTCCCAGCCTGGCCTCCATGGCGCTTTGCAGCCGGGCGGCAAACCGAGGCGAAGAGAGCAGCCGTTCGGCCAAAGGGGCGGACATGCCATGACCGACCATGGCGGCGAGGCGGGCCGCCGAAGACGTCATTCGGCTGGCCCGGGAATAGGATGGCTTCGCGGCGGCCTGACACGCGCGAGCGCCGCCGCGATCCGGCGCCGGAAGCCGAAGCCGGCTCCGAGCAGGAGGAGCATGGCCCCGCCGCCGGCAGCGCTGCCCAGGGCGTTGCCGGACCACGACAAGGCCGGTTGAGGCGCAAGAGGCGGCACGACCACGTGCGGCACAGCAACCAGGATCACGGAAACCTTGTCGTAGGATAGGCCTTGCACGCTTCCCGCGACCAGCATCTTGATCTGCGGGACCAGCTTGGACACCTCGCTCCCATCGTCGTAGCGGATGAACACGGATGCCGAGGATGGCGTGGGATCACGGTTGAGCAAATCGTTGTCCGGCAGCACGACCTGCACCCGGGCGGTCAGCACGCCGTCGATCTGCGACACGGTGCCGGACAGCTCCTGGCTCAACGCCCAGAGCAGCCTCGCCCGCTCCTGGATGGGCGAGGCGACCAGGCCGCTGGGCTGGAAGACGTCGCCCATGGTTTCGAATCGGTGCTTGGGCAGGCCGCGCGCGCGCAGCAGTTCGGCGCCCGAGGCGAAGTCAGCTTCCTCGATGCTGATCGTGTCCATGCCGTCCTTGGTGGTCGCCTTGCTGGCGGACAGGCCATTGCGGAGCAGGACAGACAGCATCTCGTTGGCCTCTTCCTCCTGCACTCCGTGGAACAGGACCACCTTGCAGCCAGCCAACGAGAGCAGGGTCAACGCCACCGCCACGCGGGTTGCTGGCAGCAGCCAATGCATCACTGGCCCTTCAGCAGGGTGTTGAAGATCTTCGTGCTCTCGGTCGATCCGTGGCTGGCCATCGTCGTCTCGATTGCAAAGCTGTAGGCGTGTTCCATCTGCGCGAGGGCCGTGTCCATCCCGGCATGGACAGCATCGGGAGTGTTGGCCGCAGCGGGCGAAGCCACTTGGCCGGAGCCGGTCGGGGCTGCCGCACCACCGTGCAACATGCCAAGGTGATGCGTGATCTGATCGAGTTGCCGCATCAGTTGACTTGCTATGCCGTCCGAACCTTGAGGCATGGCTGCCGCGATGCTGGCCGGGTCGGATGCTGCAACCATCCGGGCGAACTCGGCACCTTCGTGCAGGCTGGGAACATCGAGCTTCTCGGCAAACTGCGTCGCCGGCGCGCCCGCGACCTCGGTCGGCTGCGCAGTTGGAACCGCCATCGCGGGAACGGTGGTAATGGGAGGAAGCATCGCGTTTCCATGAAAAGAGGCGGCGGCGAAACCGCAATCAGCAGCACCTAACCTTACACAATCCGCTGATGACAGAAATCTGAAAAATTAACGCCTGCTCGTTTTTCCGCTTGAGGAATGTTACCGTTGCATGCTTCATAACCTGACGTATGAGCCTGAAACACTGGACAGTCAGCCTACTACCCACCACGGCGTCGTTAACCACTTCGGTTACGGCAACCGGGGAGCCTTCAGTTGCTACCGCGGGGCGGGGCGGGGTGCGAGGCTGGTCCCAAGCGAGAGATGTGCCATGAGTGGCGTCTCACCCGTAGACGCCACGCAAGGCGCGGCAGCGCAAGGTGCTGCTCCGGCCACGTCAAATACACAACTCGCCGATGCGTTCGCGCAAAGCATCATCCATTACATGGGCCTCATCGTCCAGAATGCGCAGAACGACATCCAAGACGCTGTCAATGACACCACCAGTGACCCTGACGCATTCTCATGATGATCGGCAAAAGAACAGAGCCAGCCGATCGGGATTTCCAGGCACAGACATTCCTCCATGCTGCTCACAAGTTTTCGGACTGCGTCAGCATGCAGGAAGTAAGGCGGTTCGATCATACCGCCAAAGCAGGCGGCCTACAGTTTGGCCGTAATCCAACGACGGACCAAACGGTCTGAAGTCACATCCAGAGATCAAGGAGGTCGAAATGTCTGGCAGCATTGGTGCAGGTGCGGGTAACTCTACGTCGTCAACGGCAGATACCTTGCAGACGGGAAGCACGTCCGTCGACTCGGAAATCGCGTCGATGAACGCCGCATTCGCTCTGGCGACGGAGACGAACATCAAGATCACGGTCGCAAAGACCATCGACGGCTCCGAAGAGACCGCGGCGCAGCAGCGTCCCAACATCGGCTGAAACACACACACAGGTCCGGCCGTTCTGCGGCCGGACCATGCTCGTGGTCACCACAGCAATGGCTGATAGAGAGGGCTGGCCTTGAACAACGCTGCCCCAACGGAAGCCGGTGAGAGTGGATTCGTTCTCGCCATCCTCACCGGACTTCACGCACCTGCACAGTTGCGGCTGGCTTATGGGCCAAACACGGTCGGCACCGACCCCGAAAACGATATTGTCCTGGCAGATGATGCTTTAGCTCCGCTCCATTTCATTCTGACGCTCGGCAATAGCGGCAAGGGTGCAGTGCGCCTGAAGTCGATCGGGGGGCCCGTCCATTCAGGCACAGCATTGGTCCAGGCCGCCCAATCCGTGACCTGCTCCGGCGGAGCGACGTTCAGGGCTGGCAACACCCTCTTCGAGCTGAGGGCTTCAATGCCAGTTGCCGTCGGCCGACGCCGGGCATCCGGTCCTGCCGCCACCACGAGGCATGCCGTTGCCGTCGCTTGCGCGGCCACGGTCCTGAGCTTCTTCGCCCTCCCGGCAGCCATCCCCCGTACATCTTCCACTCCGGCCATCGCCGCTGTCGCTCCTGTCCCTGAACCGGTGCTGGCTGCCGCATCTCCTGCCACGCATGCATCCTTCGAGCAGCAGCTCGCATCCGCTGGACTTGGTGGCATTACCCTTACGCCCTTGCCTGACGGCTCGATCGAGGCTCGCGGCGAGATCATGCCGCAGCAAATGGACCAGTGGCGCGAGGCGCAGCGTTGGTTCGACTCCGGATCCGGCGGACAGACTGTGCTGGTCAGCCGCGTGACGGCCACGGCCGCTCCTCCGCTTGCGATCCAGGCCGTCTGGCCCGGGCCGCATCCCTACGTGATCGACGGCAACGGGGAAAAGCTGTTCGCAGGCGCCATGCTGCATGGCGGCTGGACCGTGGACAGCATCGCGGCCGACCACGTCCTGATCCGGCGGGGAAGCCAGACGCTCGCCGTCCGCTTCTAAGCCGCTGTGACCGGCACTCGCCTCAACCGGCTTCTGGAAGGCTTGGGCGCGCGGCAGGACCTCGTGCTGGTGGCGCTGCTGGTGCTGACCACCGTGATGATGATCCTGCCGATGCCGACGGTGTTCGCCGACATCCTGATCGCGACAAACATCGCACTGGCGGTCCTGCTGATGATGGTCGCGATCTACATCGCGGGACCCGTCGAGTTCTCCACCCTGCCAACCGTGATCCTCGTCACCACGGCATTCCGGCTCTCGCTGTCAATCACCACCAGCCGCATGATCCTGGTTCAGGGCGACGCCGGCGACATCATCCGCACCTTTGGCGAGTTCGTCATCGCCGGCAACATCGTGGTCGGCCTCGTGGTGTACCTCATCATCACGATCGTGCAGTTCGTCGTCATCACCAAGGGTAGCGAGCGGGTGGCCGAGGTGGCCGCCCGGTTCACGCTGGACGCGTTGCCCGGCAAGCAGATCAGCATCGACACCGACCTCAAGAACGGCGACATCGACCAAAGCGAGGCCCGTCGTCGGCGCCGCATGCTGGAGAAGGAAAGCCAGCTTTACGGCGCGATGGACGGGGCGATGAAGTTCGTCAAAGGCGATGCCATCGCCAGCCTCGTCATCATCGTGGTCAACCTCGTGGGCGGAATGGCGATCGGCGTGCTGCAACGCAGCCTGTCGTTCTCCGAAGCGGTGCAGACCTACTCGCTGCTGGCCGTGGGCGACGGGCTGATCGCGCAGATCCCGGCCTTGCTGATCTCACTCACCGCCGGCGTCATCGTCACGCGGGTGACCTCCGTGGCCGGCGGCAATCTCGGCCGGGACATCGTCTCGCAGCTCACTGCCGATGCCCGGGTGCTGCAGGTCGCTTCCGCAGTGCTGGCCGGGCTTGCCTTGGTGCCGGGCTTTCCGGTGTCGGTGTTCCTCACCCTCGCCATCGTGCTCGGCGCAGCCGGCTGGGCACTGTCAACGCGCCAGCGCAAGGCCGGCGCCATGGCGCTGGCCGAGGCTCGATCAGCCAGCAACGCAGGGCCGGAAGCTGCCCACCTGGTGGTTCAGGCCAGCGCGTCGTTGGCTGCCGAGGGCCTAGCACTTCAGGCGGCCCTGCAGGCGGTGCAGGCGGAGATGTCCAGCCGGCTCGGCATCGCTGTTCCGGCTCTGCACGTCGTTCAAGGCGGCGAGGACGGTGAGTGGCGCTTCGAGTGCGACGGCATTCCAGTCTCGAGCGGGATGGCGGCTTCCGCCGATCAGGTCGCCGGCGCTGTGGCTGGCGCGCTGGCAGGCATCGCCGGGCAGTTCCTGGGCATCCAGGAGACGCAAGCCCTGATCACCCGCATGGAGGCAGGCTATGCCGACCTGGTGCGGGAGGCGCTGAAGGGCGCTCCGCTGCCCCGCCTCGCGGAAGTGCTGCGCCGTTTGGTGACCGAGGGCGTGCCCGTGACCAACCTGCGTGCCGTGCTCGAAGCCGTCGCCGAGTGGGGACCGCGCGAGGCGAACAACGCCGTGCTTGCCGAACACGCCCGCATCGCCCTGCGTCGCCTGATCTGCCATGGGCTGGCCGGCGCTGGGAAGACGGTGCCGGCGATCCTGGTGGATGGCGCGGCCGATGAAGCCCTGCAGGGCAAGATCCATGCAGGGCCGAACGGCTTGCAGCTGGCGCCCGACCAGGCGACGCTGGATTGGCTACTGTCCGGCCTTGGCACTTTTCTGGAACCTGCCAGCAGAGGCGATCAAATGCCTGCGGTCATCTGCTCGATGGAACTCAGGCGGCACCTGCGCTCGCTGCTGTCCCGCCACGGGCTGCCCGTCGCAGTCCTGTCACATGGCGAGATCGCGCCGGAATTCATGGTCAAGGTCGTCGGCACACTTCGCCCGCCCCGCACCGGCATCATGCGGCCACTGGTTGAGGCACCCCATCTCACGCCGGTTGCCGCCTGACAGAAAGCGTGGTGCTGGGTATTACGCCCGCCCCGGTCAGCGCGCTACTCACCGCCAAAACGCGGCCTTTGTCCGTGCCGGCATAGGCGCTATCCGCCCGCTTATCGCCAACGTGAGCACCGCCATCATGTTGCCGCCTTGCGCTATTTGCACAGCGCCGGCGGCAAGACGATGATCGGGGCTGCCGCCACTGCCACATCCGCCAGCGGCACAAGAACTCTTGCCTACCGAGACACTTGGAAAATCTTAAATCGAATAAACGTAGTATTAAGTTAGTCTATTTTAGACATAGACCTCCTTCATGGCATCTATAATAGGTAGAAACTGCTTCCTATCTTCTACATTTGCGATATTTTCTACAAATATATTAAGACGATAACTAGCAAGACCTAACTTTTCATGATCATTTCTGAGAGAAGTTCTCCTAAAATCTTCTAACTTAATAGCTAGGGCTTTTAGTGACATTATTTTGCTAAATACTTCAAGAGAGCTCCTTCCAGATGGAAACGATTTAGAAAAATATGTGTCGAACAACTTTATTTGTTCAGGCTTTCTCCACGAGCGATGGGCTATTAGCATCAGAACTGTGCCAACGCTATCCGAATTGTTTGGAGAGAACCTGCTCACAAGCCAATCAAATGCCTCACTGCTAGTGTAGCCACGCAGTTCTTTTTGCAGTTTTGTATGATATTCATTCATTGTATGCTCGTAGGTTTGAACTTGTTAATTGGTAAGCCGGCATTCATCGCGTCAGAGGCAAGAGGCATATAATGCCCTGAGTTGTTCGTCCATGATAGGACCGAACCTGGCTGCGCGCTATTGTTGTTTGTAAATGTGATTGATCCAGCATAGCTTATGTCTGAGCCACTACTTAAACCAAGGTGAGTTGAGAAGTTTGGGTTAGAATTAGATTTCGATATCAAAATTTGCCCGCTTGTTGTGGTAACAAAATCAACATTGCCTGATGGTGTAAGCATTTGCCCACTAGACGATTGCATCCACCAGCGTCCGGCACTGTCTTGCAACAGAGGTCGTATTGCATTCTGATTGACGGTTGGATCCGATGGGTAGGCATTTGTGTAAGTCGGGCTGACCGAGCTCGGTTGGATTGGCACGCTTTCGCCGGTTTGCGCGCCCAGGAACTCGGTGGCTTGGCCTGCGCGGGCGCCAGCCGCCGACATGGCCAGCCCGTCCGCCGCCGCACCCAGGTTGAGCGCCGCATCCTGCGCCGCCTGACTGCCTCCCGCCGCATTGACCGCCACGTAAGCCATCGCGCCCATTGGGCTTGCCGCCATCGTGTCCAGCCTGGCCTGATCCGGGGTGAGCGGCGGATTGAGCGTTTGAGCAATCTTCGCACTCAACGCCTGGTGCTCGGCCTGCTGAGCAGGAGTCAGCACGTTGGCCGGGTCAGACATGCCGCGAGTGACCAAGTTGAGGGCCTGGTCGGCGATGCTGCTCGGATCGTACTTGCCGGCCAGGTATTGGTTGCGCGTCACCGCCGCGGCGTAGTCCGCCGCATTCAGCGGACCCGGCGGCAAGCTGCCCACATCGATCGGAGCCGGACCTGCGCCTTGGGACAAAGTTGACGCCGGTGCACCAATCATTGGCCCTGACCCGCCTTGCGCCACCTGCACACCGCTTGCCCGTGGGTTGGCCGGGCTGGATGCCACGCCGTCCAGCAGGGCCTGCACCGTCGGCGTGGTCGAGCCGTTCGGCCCGTTTGCCGGTGGGATCGGAGGCACCGGCAGGGACACGTCGGCCTGCTGCGCCCCAGCCCCGCCCGTCGCCGGGTCCGGCGCTGGCAGCGGCTCCTGCTGCACCGGCACCACGGCTGCGCTCTGCCAGCCAGCCGGCGCAGGCTGGTCTTGTGCGGCCTGGTCTTGTGCAGCC
>CAXTTH010000002.1:0-36530 GCA_964247035.1 uncultured Acetobacteraceae bacterium | reverse complement strand
GCGGGTGTAGTCCAGCTCCTCGCGCAGCCGCACCGACAGCTCGGCGTAGATCTCGTCGCCCTGGATCGCGTTGTCCATGCGCTTGTAGATCGACATCGCCAGGCGGAGCTGGCGCAGGTCGGCCTGACCGAGGCGGCGGCCCGGGCGCAGCACGGCGCGGTGCAGGTTCACCGCACCGAGTTCGCCGACAACGACCGGGCCGTGGCGGACGGCGTCACGCCTGGCTTCGTCAAGCTCGTCCGCGCGCGGGGCCGCCTGGTCGGCGTCACGATCGTGGGGGCGGGGGCCGGCGAGCTCGCGATGCCTTGGGTGCTGGCGATGACTGGCAAGGCGTCGGCCTGGGCGGTCTCGGGCGCGATCGTGCCCTATCCAACCCGCTCGGACGCCAGCAAGGCTGCTGCGTTCTCCGCCTACGAAAGGCTGATCTTCGGTCGCCTCGCGCGGGGCTGGGCACAGGCGCTCGCCCGGTTGCGTCGTATCCGGCCGCCAGGAAGTTAGCGCGATGCCCGCCTTCGACGCGATCGTCATCGGCCTGGGCGCGGTGGGCAGCGCCACGCTGCTGCAGCTGGCCCGGCGCGGCCAGCGTGTGCTCGGGCTTGACCGCTGGGACCCGCCGCATGACTGGGGCAGCAGCCACGGCGATACCCGCATCACCCGCTGCGGCGTTGGCGAAGGCGAGCAGTAAGGGCCGCTGGTGCTCCGCTCCCATGAGATATGGCGGGAGTTGGAGGCGGAAACCGGCGCAGAGCTGCTGAACCAGTGCGGCGCGCTGATCCTGGCCCCTCGCGCCGGTGCTGCCGTCGTGCACGGCAAGCCCGGTTTCGTCCAGGCCACCGTCATCGCCGCGACGCGTCACGCCATCCCGCACGAGGTGCTGGACGCGGCCGAGGTCATGCGCCGTTTCCCGCAGTTCCGGCTGCGCGGAGACGAGATCGCCTACTACGAACCCGGTGGCGGCTACGTCCGCCCGGAACGCTGCATTGCCGCGCAACTCGCGCTTGCTCGCCGCCTGGGCGCCGTTATCCGCCCCAACACGCCCGTCGCCGCCACCGCCCGGGACGGGACGGGCGTGCGCGTCACCACGGCCGAGGGTGAAACTTTCATGGCAGCGGAGGTCGTGTTGGCGGCCGGCGCATGGTCCTCCTGCCTGGCCGGCGCCATCCTGGCCCCGCACATGGCCGTCACCCGGCAGGTCCTGCACTGGTTCGCCGCCGCGAACCCGGCTGCCTTCGCGCCGGGCGCCTGCCCCGTTTACATCTGGACCCACGGCGACACCGCGAGCGACGGGTTCTATGGCTTTCCCATTTCTCCCGGCGCCGAGGGCGTGAAGGTCGCAGTGGAGCAATGCGCTGTCACGGCCGACCCCGACCAGCTGCAACGCAAGGTCAGCCCGGCGGAGGCGGCTGCCATGCACTCCCGCCACTTGGCCGGCCGCCTGCCAGGGCTGCTGCCCCGGGCGCTGCGGAGCGCCGTCTGCCCTTACACGGTCACGCCGGATGGTGACTTCCTAGTTGCCCGTGTGCCGAACAACCCACGGATGTTGCTGGTATCTGCCTGCTCAGGCCACGGCTTCAAGCACTCCGCCGGGTTGGGCGAGGCGGTGGCGGACGCCCTGCTCACGGGAGCACTGCCGGCCAGCCTGGCCAGGTTTGCTGCCGACCGGCTCACTCCGGCGGGATAAGGCCAGAGCCTTCTGGCAATGCAGCGGGCATCGTCAGTGGGTCAGGTGCGAGCCCAGCAGCCCGAAGGCGGCAGCAAGCGCGTGCTGGGCATCGTCCGGGTCGCACCGTCCGCTATCGACCATGCCGTTGCGCCAGCCATGGCAATACGAGCGGGACCGGTCGGACCCGGGGGCAGCGCCACCGTCGAAGCCATCCATGTAGCCGAGTAGCACCTCCGCCTTGTCAAGGGTATGAAAGTCCTCGGTCGTCCTCACAGGCAGGAACTCGGGCACGGCCACCTCCCCTACGGCCAGCAATGCAGCTTGAACGCTATCGCGTGCGGCCGTTACGATCATGCCGCGCTACCATTAACGGTACGCAAACCGGAGTGAGCCAGATTGCAGGAATGTATAGTGATAGCACCGGCAGTGGACCTGCAACGTTCCAGCTTGTCGGCTCCCGACGAAGCTGCACGCAATGGGTCCGACGGCGGTTACGAAGCAAGGATCGCGTTGGACGATGCCACCAAGGCAGAAGCCTACGCCTTGCGTTACCGGAGTTACTTGGCTGGCGGCCATATTGCGCCAAATCCCTCGCAAAGTTTCAGCGACCGGTTTGACGAGATGCCGAACGCCATCACAGTTGTGGTTTACCGGGCTGGGCACGCCGTGGGGTCTTTGCGGATGTGCATGCTGCGCCGGGGACCCGGCACGGAGTCGCCAGGCCGCGAGGTTTATCCGGACGAGGTGGATGCCCTGCTGCAAAGCTGTGGCCCAGTTGGGCCAGGCTTCGACGGCGTAGAGGTCAATCGGTTGGTGTGCGCCCCAGAAGCCGCCAATGATCAATCGCTCTTGTTCATTCTTTACCGTTTGAGCGGCAGAATTGGGCTGGCAGCCGACCTGCGCGTCGCGTTCGCCTGCGTGAGGCGCCACCACCTGCCATTCTATCGCCGCATCCGCTTCCGCGAAGAGGCGGGTCCCCGGCCTTACCCTGGGCTGAGCTGCACGATGCAGCTGCTATCCAGCACGCGCCCTGTTTATGATGAGGTACGCGCCACGTTCAAACTGATTGACCCTGATGCGGAGCCGGATGACGCACTGGCAGGCCTGGAGCACGGCAAGACGGTCCGGCCACGCTTGATGCGTCGAGTGGGTGGGCAAAGGCCATGACAGCCAGGATATCCACGGCCGTACTGGCATCCGCCTGCTTTGCCTACTTCACTTGGGGTATCGCGGCTCATTTCCGGCGGGAAGGTCCCATGCCTGCCGGCATGGGAGTAATCATGCTCGCGAGCGTGGGATGCTTCGCCTGGTTCCTTGGCGGCCAGTTTGCCGGTTCCTGGATCGGTGCTCATTCATTCGCCGCCGCTGATGATGCAGCCGCTGTCTTGATGGCGGGGGCTGCCGCTCTTTTCCATTGGGCAGTTGTCGTGAACCGGGCACGACCGCTGACCCTGGCTTTCAGCCCTGACCAGCCGTGCTTTGTGCAAAAAACTGGTCCGTACGCGTACGTGCGGCACCCGTTTTACCTCTCATACATGGTTTTCTGGACAGGGACCGCCATTGAGTCGGACGGTCTGGCGCACTGGTTGGCCCCCGTCATCTTGGCTTTGCTGTATTACCGTGCGGCCAGCAAGGAGGAAGCCAAGTTCGCGCGTTCTTCGCTGGCAAGGGAGTACAAGGCTTACCAGTCCACGACGGGCATGCTTTTGCCCCTGTTGCGGCGGCGTTCCACTGGATGATGCCACTTTCCAAGCCCGAGCCGCACCAGTCAGCAGCTTTTGCGCCAGCTTTGAGCCAGCTTTCCAAGAGTGGCGTGGATGTGGGCGGGCCAGGCTCGCCGCCGAGATCACGGCCCGGGATAACCGGTCGGCAAGAAACAGCGCTTCCGCATGGGGCCTTGAGCGAAGTGTCATGGAACAAGCTTCGCATGATGTTCAAGGGAAGGCTTGGCCTGTTCTTGCCGCCCGAGATGGCAGAGTTGAGGGAGGAGCAGTGCCGGGGTTTGCGGACTAACACCTTCGTATTTTCAGGGTTAGGCTTGAACACCGTTATCATGGTGCTGCTCGATTTTTCTGGGCAGATGAGACACTACGGCCTCTTTCTTACCCTCGCGATAGCCCTGGGCTATGCAGCATGGGCGGGACTTGCGGCATACTGCCGCAGGGCGAAAATCTTCATGCGTCTCTCGGTAGGGTTGCTTGCGCTGCAAGGAAGCCTATGGGGCTTGATGATTCACGAACTGGCCAAGATTGCGGAGCCAGGGCAGGACAAGTTCGTGGTCGGCATTATCCTGGCCATGGTTTCGACGGCCATGCTTGGGTCTCCGATATCCGTCGCTATCGCTTTCTGGCTTCCCACGGCCGTCGCCTCCATCCTGACGGTCGTGCTGATGCTGCACTCGGCTGATAGCTACATGGCGCTCAGTTTTGCCGGCTATCTCGCCTTTACCCTCGTCGGCATCGTGGTCATCAACCGGACCTTGCTGGAACGTCTGGTGATGCGTGCCACGTTGCGGCGGCAAAATGGCACGGTCCAGTTGCTGTTGCGCGACTATGAGGAGAACGCCGCCGACTGGCTGTGGGAAACAGATCCGGAACTGCGCCTTCGCCGGGTGACGCCGCGGTTCGCAGAGGTTCTCGCCTGCGGCGCGGAGGCCGCGGAAGGCCGGACCTTGCACGAGATGCTGGGTTTGTTGCGCTCCAAAGATGCCGGAGCCTCGACTGTGATGGCAGCGATGTCGGCTCGGCTACCGTTCCGCGACGTGACGGTGCAGGTCGCCATCAGCACCGAACAGCGGTGGTGGGCCGTCACCGGCAGGCCAGTGTCTGATGCAGGCGGGCGCTTTGTGGGCTACCGCGGCGTCGGCTCCGACATCACTGAAGCAAAACGGGCTGACGACATGGCGCGTTTCCTGGCAACCCACGACAGCCTGACCGGGATCGGCAACCGGCGCATGTTCCTGGACGCGCTTGAAGTCGCGTGCGGCGGCGTTGCAACAGCCGCACCGGATGCCTCACGCCGGCCCTTCGCGCTCCTCATGATGGACTTGGACCGGTTCAAGGAGGTCAACGATGACTACGGCCATCCCACTGGGGACGCGGTGCTGGCGGCGGTGGCGGCCAGGATCGGGCTGGTCTTGCGTGATGGCGATGCTGTCGCACGCCTGGGCGGAGACGAATTCGCCATGCTGTTGCCCGGCGCGAGCGAGCGGGAGGCGGCCATGGCGGCCGAGCGGGTGATCGCCGCCGTCGGCGAGCGGATCGGCGTGGGCGATGTCTGGCTCGGCGTCGGCGCCAGCGTGGGCATCGCGATGTTCCCGCGTGACGGGCGGACGCCCACGGAAATCATGCGCAGCGTCGATCTGGCGCTCTATCGGGCTAAGGGCGCGGACCGTGGCACCTACCAAGTGTTCGACCCGGCGCTCGGGACGGAGTTCCAGGACCGCGTGGCGCTGCTGGCCGAACTGCGCACCGCCATCACCGAGGGTGGCTTGCTGGTCCAGTACCAACCCATCGTCGATCTCGTCACTGGGCGTGTTGCGTCCATGGAGGCTCTGTCGCGCTGGGACCATCCGGTCCGTGGCATGGTGCCGCCCTCCACGTTCATCCCGTTGGCGGAGGAATGCGGCCTGATCGGCAGCTTGGGGCGCGCCGTGCTGGAAGAGGCTTGCCAGGCGGCCGTCGGCTGGGACGCCTGGACCAGCGTGTCAGTCAATCTCTCGCCCGTGCAGTTCAAGAACCCGGAGCTGCCCGGCGTGGTGGCAGACGTGCTGCGCGCCACCGGCCTGGACCCGCACCGGCTGGAGCTGGAGATCACGGAAAGCGCCTGGCTTGGCGCCAACCAGCAGACGACCAACCAGCTTGCCAAGCTCGAGGCCCTCGGCGTGGGCATTGTGATGGATGATTTCGGCACCGGGTATTCGTCGTTGTCCTCCCTGCAAGCTTTCCGCTTCGACGGCCTCAAGATTGATGCGGCCTTCATCAGGAACATAGAGACCGATCCCAGGGCGGCCGCGATCGTTCGGCTGGTGGCGGCTTTGGCAGCGGAACTCGATCTGCCCATCACCGCGGAAGGGATCGAGACCGAAGGCCAGCTCGCCATTGTCAGGCAATTCGGCGTCAGCCGGGTACAGGGCTTCCTGCTGGGGCGGCCGCAGGCTTTGGTCGCCGCTCTCAAGCCGGGGACAGCGGTCGCCAGCAAGCCGCTCCGCACCGTCGAGCCGCAACGGCACTAGATCAAGTGTCCGGCAGGACCACCAGCACGCCGTGCGTCTTGCCTTCAGGCCGCCTGGGCCAGCGCCGCCTCCACCGCGTCCGCCATTGTCGCCGGGTTGGCGGAGGGTGGGAAGCGGCCAGCCACCATTCCGTCCCGCGCGACCAGGAACTTGGTGAAGTTCCATTTCACCATGCCCGTGCCGAGCAGGCCGGGTTTCTCGCGCTTGAGCCACTGGAACAGCGGCGCGGCTCCGGCCCCGTTCACGTCCAGCTTCGCCATGACGGGGAAGGTCACGTCGTATTTAGTGGTGCAAAAATTGGCGATTTCCTCGGCCGATCCTGGCTCTTGCCCGGCGAACTGGTTGCAGGGAAAGCCGAGCACTACCAACCCAGCCTCATGGTGCCGCCGCCATAGCGCCTCCAGCCCCTCGTATTGCGGGGTGAAGCCGCACTTGGAGGCAGTGTTGACCACCAGCACCACCTTGCCGCGATAAGCGGCGAGCGGGCGGGGCGCTCCATCCGAGGCAGCGACGGTGAAGTCGTAAAGGCTGGACACGGCGCGGACCTTTGAGATGACGTCCTTCACGGTAACGGCTAAGCCGAAGGCAGGCCAGCATGGATATGGTGATGGATGCCAAGCAAGTCCGCACGCTTCTGACGGCCGCCGGATTCTGCCTTGCCTTTCAAGATGCGCAGATCGAAGCGCGCGAGGACCGCTGGGCCGTCTTGCTGCCCAGGAAGCGGATGGCTTGGTTCCCGATGAATGCGGAAGGGTCGCAGCGCCTGGCGACCGAGCGGCGCGTTCTGCGGCTTCTTCAGGCGCGCTGCTCGTTCCAAGCTCCGCGCGTGCTGTTCGTTGCCGAGGCGGGCTGGGAGGTCCGCGCCCTGGTTCCCGGCGTGTGCGATCCATGGCGACTCTTCCAGCAGGCCCAAAACGACCGGGCGCTCGCCCAGCGCATCGGCCGGTCGCTTGGCCACGTGCTTGCCGAGCAGCATGTCCGCGTGCGTCCCGAGGATGCAGCCGGCTGGCTGCCTAGGCGCCTACGCTGGCCTAAGCCGCGGGAATGGGTCGAGGGGAGGCTGCCGCACGTCATGCAAGATGCCCGCTTGCAGCGCAGCATCGGCCGGGCACTGCGGCGTTACGATGACCTGGATCATGCAGGGTCAGGCAACAGGGTGCTCGTCCACGGCGATCTCGGCCTGCATAACATCGCGGTCGATTTGCAGACGGCCGAAGTCCAGGGCGTGTTCGACTACGACGGTGCAGCTTGGGCCGACCGGCACCATGATTTCTGCTATCTCCTCTTTGACAGGGAAGAGGATGACATGCTGGAGGCTGCGTTGGAGGCCTATGAGCCCGCTCTGGGAATCCAGCTTGACCGAGCGCGCATCCGGCTTCTCAACGCGGCCTGCGCCGTCAGCTTCCTTGCATTCCGCTGTGGCGCGCCGCCTGAAGCCCGTCCATGTGGGCGGACGTTGGTTGAGGATTTGAACTGGGTGCGCCATGCCCTGCAAGGTGCCGGCGAAGCTTGCCCATGACAGTCAAGACACCGCCCGCCCATGCACAAACACCCCAGTCGCGGAAGGAGCCGGCCTGGATGACCCCGCTGCCAACGCTGGCCGGACGGTCCTTGATGCTTCGCCGTCCCAAGGCCGAGGACGTGGCAGACCGGCTCGCACTCGGCCGATCGCCCGAGATCGTCCGCATGTATGGGGGTGATCCTGCCACGTCGCTCCCGCTGACAGAGACAGAAGTTCATGATTCGCTGAACCAACTCGCTGAGCATCCTCATGCCTGGGCCATCGAGCACGATGGCCGCTTTCTCGGCGTGGTTCGCCTGGATGCGATCAGCGCGCATGACCAGCGTGCCACCCTGGCCATAGGCATCTCAGACCCGGCCAAGCTCGGCATGGGGCTGGGACGCGAAGCCGTCTGCCTGGTGCTGCATCACGCATTCGATGCCCTCGGCCTGCATCGCATCGGTCTGCGCGTCATCGCCTACAACGAGCGGGCGATCCGCTGCTACCGGGCGTGCGGCTTCTCCGAGGAAGGGCGTGAGCGGGAAGCAGCCTTCGTTGCCGGCGAATGGCACGACGACATCATGATGGGCGTGCTGTCCCGGGAGTTCGGCGGCTTGCGATGAGATTGCCTGAAGCCGGCTCAGCCGGCCTGCCCGAGCCACACCTGCTGCAAGGCCCGGGTGCCGATGAAGGCAATGCCGGCCTCCGCGCACAGCGTGCGCAGAAACCCGCTGCCCAGCATCGCATGTTCCGCGAACCGCCACCCGGCGTGGCCCGGCGCCATGCTTACGAACTCTCCCGGCGCCGTGGGGTGAAGCGCCAGATGGGTGAGACCCGGCGGCAGCTCCGCCACCAGCTTGCGCCACCCTGCCTCCAGCGCATCCGGCGACACCGGCAGCGTGCCGCGGCAATGATCCACCATCGGTGCTCCCTCCGCCTCCAGCATGGCCAGCGCCGCAGCATAGGCCGCCGGGTCGGGCGCCCAATCGATCGAGCGGGGCAGGATCGGGAATAGCCCATACTCGCGGCCCAGCCGCACATGGGCGTCCAGCAACTCCGGCAGCATCGCCGCCGCCATGTGGGCGTCCAGGTGGGTCGGGCGGAGACCAGACTCCAACGCACGCTCGATCTGCGCCCGCATCTCCGCCTCAGCGGCATCTGGCACCAGATGGCGGCGCAGGCTGGCCACGTCGCGCCAGAGATACCCATCGCCGTCGATCAGCCCGGAGGTGCGGCTGACGGTGGAGAGCGGCGCCCAGCGACAAAACTCCCACTCGCTTGTCAGGGTCAGGTGGATGCCGATGTCCAGCGTCAGATCCCTGGCTGCGGCACAGGCAATCTCGCGGAACCAGGGGCCCGGCACCATCACCGACCCGCATGTCACCAAGTCACGTGCGGCGAGGTCCAGGAAGGCTTGGTTCGCCCCATGGCTGGCGCCAAGGTCATCTACATGGGGGATCACGGCCCGCGTCATCGAGCCGAGCCTAAGCGGCTGGCATCCAGCGCAGCAAGCCGCCACCGAAGGCACGAGCGGCGGCGATGCCGACCTCTGAATCCTCGACCACGAGGCATTGCTCAGGCGAGACGCCCAAGCGCTGCGCCGCAAGCACGTAGGCTTCCGGGTGCGGCTTGGCGCGGTCCACATGGTCGCCGCAGATCACGAGGTCGAACAGGTCGGCCAAGCCATACAAGCTGACGATCCCCTCCACTGCCTGCGACGAGGCCGTAGTGACCAGCGCGATCGCCACCCGCCCTTGCAACAGCCGCAGCAGATCGACCAACGCCTGGTTGAGCCGCAGCAGATGCGAGAAGCCGGGGTAAAGCACGCGTTTGCGAGCTGCGACTTCAGCCGCGGACACGTCCGCACGGTCTCCGATCAGGCCGGGCAGGAAGTCCCGCCAGCTGCGCCCATCAATGCGCGGGGCCAGCGTCACGGGATCGACCTCAATGCCCCATTCGCTCAATGCCTCGGCATAGGCCGCCGCGTTCGCCCCAGCGCTCTCGACCAGCGTGCCGTCCATGTCCACCAGCACCGCCTTCAGCAAGGCTCGTACTCGTCTACGTACTCCTTTACGAGCAGGCAAAGGCAGCCGAGGAACACCAGCCCCACCTCGGCACTCTTGCGGAACTTATAGGGGGTCAGCCGGAAGTAGTGGACGATCTCATGCAGCCGGATTTCGCGCAGCCCGTCCTCGCCGAAATGCTCGCGCAGCCACGCCGTCATGCGTTCGTACAAGGTCGCATACTGGGCCGAGCGCGTGTTGGGGAAGGTCAGCGCGCCGCCGGCAAAGGAACAGGATAGGTCGCGGTTGAGCGACTCGTAGCCAAGATGCAGTGATTGCATCAGCTTGGCATAGTCGAGCAGCGGCGACTCGAAAATGTTGCCCCCGTTCGGGTCGATCAGGAACCATCCCGCCGGACGAGAAGGGTCGGCCAGGATATTCTCAATGGTGAGGTCGCCATGGATCGTGGCCACCTCCCGCCGTTGCAGACGATCCACCATGAAGTCCCCCGCCGCAAATCGGTCGAGCAGGTCCGTGTCGCAAACCACGCCATTCACGCGCACCGTGTCATGAGCGAAGAACTCGGGCGCTGCCGCCTTGATGGCGCGCAGGTTGGCGGTGACCTTCTCCCGCGCATACCGGGCCGTGCAGTCCGCCCCCGCCACGCCGGCACTGGTTTGCGTGTGGAACGACGACATGCTGCCCATGACATCTGACAGCGTCTGCCACGAGGTCTCGATGTCGGACATGTGCACCATGTCGAAGAAGTCCCGTGAAGTGCGGGAGTATTCCATATCGTAGAGGAAGCGCTGCCCCAGGCGCGTGCGCTCGGCGATGCGTACCGTGGGCAGGATGTTGGAGTGCCGCTCCAGCCAGGCGCACTGCGCCTCCAGCTTGTCGGCCGCCGGGCCGGACGCATACTTGCGGATCAGCAGCTTGTCACGCAGCTGCACCATGACGGTAAGGGCGTCCGAACCGCCGCGCAACATGCGCTGCACCACGATGTCGCGGATCGCGTTGCCCTCGAAATCAGAGACCAGGTCGTTGGTGCCGTTGAAGCGGCGGGCCAGGAACTCCGCGTAGTCCTGGCGGTCGCGGAAGCGCGACTTGGAACGGGGCGCCGGGTCGGCGTAGAGGCGCGGGTCCTGCATCCAGGACACGGCCCCCCAGGCGCTGATGCCGAGCTGCTGCTTGGCGCCGACATAGGCGAGGAATAGCAGGAACGGCAGGAAGCTGAATGCGACCAGGCCAAATGCCGCGCCGCCCCCCTGGCGCAGCAGCGGCACGATCATCGGCAGCAGCGGCGAGGCCACGGTGGCCCGGAACACCTCGTCCAGCCCGATCCCCAGCGACGCCGCCAGCACTCCGAACGCGCTCAGGTAGAGGGCCCACATGACCGTGCTCTGCACCGCGATCAGCAGCCAGCGCGCCCGGCCCTCGCGAAACACCTCCAGCACGGACCACAGCGTGTCCAGCAGCGTGACGCGGATGGCTGGGTTGAACACCGACACGCCGAGCCAGGCCACCCGGCGGAACCGCGCCGAGCGGCTGGTGGCCAAGGCGGTAAGCAGCACCACGGCGGCCAGCCCGAGCGTGAGCAGGGTTTCAGATAAGATGGATACGGAGCCGTAGCGATGCGTCGCTACCAGCACCATCGTCATGCCCCACACCACCACCAAATCCAGCGCACGCTCGACGATGATGGAGGCGAGCACGAACGCCACGTCCGTGCCGGTGCGCCGCCCGTAATAGATGCCGCGCGCGATCTCGCCCAGGCGCAATGGCACCACGGCATTGATGACGTAGCTGAGGGTGAGGGCCATGAAGCCCTCGCCAAGCCGGGGATGCCCTGCCTGCCGCATCAGGATGGACCAGCGGGCGAGCCGCACCACGTGGCCGACCAGGAGCAGCGCGAGGGCGCCGACGAAGAGCAGGATAGTCTGCAGGGCGAACGACATCATGTCCCTCTCGGCTGGTGGGTGTTCAAGGCGTTGCGGCCATTCCTGTCCAGGACTGCATCGGCGTCAGCGCCGCCTCGGCAAGGGCATACTCCGCAGGGGTGCCGAACGAGACGTGGCGGTCCAGCACGCCGCCGCGCACCTCGCCGCCCCCGGCCACGACCGTGTTGTAAACCCCGCTCATGAACGGTTCGCTGTAAGGGCAGTTCTTTAGGTAGACATCGGCATGGCTGATGAAGCTGGCCCGGTCCCGAAAGCCATAGGCGCCGGCGATCGCAAGGTCGGAGATCACCAGCTTCTCCGCCGTGCGCACCAGGCGGCCTGACCCGTCGTATTCCGCATAGGAGTAGGCCGGGTCCCAGGTACGGAAATGGCAGAGGAACCCGGTCTGCCGCTCCGGCTCCGGCAGCACGGCGCCGGCCAGGTCGGCGGCCTCGAACGCATGATCGCAATCGTTGATGACGAGCCAGCCATCGCCCACGTCGCGGCATCCGGCGAGCGCCGTCACCAGGGCCCCCGGCGTCGGCTCCGGCAGCACGACCAGGGCGGCGGCCGGATAGCGTTCGAGCACCGCTCGATCGATGCCGTGGCGGTCGATGTGCTCCTGCAGCACCACGAAGGTCATGGACCGAAGCTCGAACTGGCGGCGCACCGACTCCGCCGCCCACCAGAACGCCGGCTGGCCGAGCAGCGGCAGCAGCGGCTTGGGCAGCGTGAACCCGGCCTTGCTGAAGCGGCTGCCATGGCCCGCCATCGGCATGACCAGGTTGACCGCGGCCATCAGACGGTCCGTTCGCTGCGGCTGGCCACGCCAGGCCGGCGCACGCCGACGAACCGTTCCACCAGGAAGCGCACCACGAGGAAGTTCAGCAGCAGCGTCGCCGGCGTGACGATGATCTTGGCGAGCGAGCTGATGACGTAGGGCTGCAACACCCAGCCATGGCTTTGCCCAACCGCTTCCAGGGTTGCCGCGATCAGCACGAGCAGGAATGAGCTGGCAACGATGACGACGGTGTTGAACGTCAGCAGAACCACGACCTTCTGCCCCATGCCGCCTTCGTTGCGCTGGAAAATGCCGGTGGCCGAGACGATGAACACGAACAAGGAACCACAGCTGCCGCTTACGATGTTGGCCGCCAATCGTGGCCAGCCGACGGGCCCGGACAGGGTCATGAACACCGTGAAGTCGAACAGCCAGCCCAGGCCGGAGATCGCCACGAACAAGATCCCCTGGCGCACGAGCTGCTGGCGCACAAGCTGCTGGGTCATGCTGGTCTCGTCATGGATGCGCTGCTCTTCGATGTCGGCCCAACTATCCGGGCAGGTTGCCGCGTGGAACGTAATTGCATCTTCCTACCAGCTATGTGATGGCCCAGCCCTGAGCCACACGCCCGAAGACGCGCTGCCGTATGGTGTGTTCCAGTCGAGAAATCGCACTCTGGTCGGGGCGTCGAGCATACTGTTTGGTAGTGTAATCGTTACCCCTGCCGTTATAGCCGATTTGGTGCTATGCAGCATAAGGATTAATGGCACGTCACGCAGCGGATTGGAATGAGCAGCATCACCGACCGAATCCTGATCTTCATCCCATGCTACAACTGCGAGAAGCAGGTCGGCCGGGTGATCGCCCGGGTGGCCGCGCTGCCGCCGGGCTTCTGCGCGGAGGTGCTCGTCGTGGACAACATCTCGCGCGATGCGACGGTCGAGGCCGCCAGCGCCGCCTGCCAGCGCGAGGGCTTGGCGAACTGGAAGGTTGTCCGCAACTGCGAGAACTACAATTTGGGCGGCTCGCACAAGGTCGCCTTCGACTATGCGGTTGCCCAGGGCTTCACCCACGTCATCGTGCTGCACGGGGACGACCAGGCCGACATCGCCGACATCGTGGCGCCGGTGAACCAAGGCCTGCATAACAAGTATGAGAGCCTGCTCGGCGCCCGGTTCATGCGCGGCTCCAAGCTCCAGGGCTACTCGCTCTACCGCACCCTCGGCAATTACGGGCTGAACGCCATCTGCGGCGTGCTGACCCGACGCTGGATCGCCGACCAAGGCTCCGGGCTGAACATGTACAGCACGCGCTATCTCGCCTCCGGCTTCTACCGCGATTTCGACAACACGCTCATTTTCCCCAACTCGATGTTCCTGTATGGGGTGTTCAGTCGCTCGAAATACCGCTTCATCCCGATCTCGTGGCGCGAGGAGGACCAGGTGTCCAACGCGAAGGCGGTCGAGCAGGCGATCCGAGTGATCAAGCTCACCGCCGCTCCGAGCCGAATCATGCAGCTTGCCACCGCGCCCAAGCCCGCTGGGCAATATTCGTTCGATGTCATCCATTCGGCAGGAGCAGCCCATGCCTAGGAAAGTCGTCATCACCGGAGCCGCCGGGTTCATCGGCTCGCAGCTCGGTCTGCACTTGCACCGCGCCGGCTACGACGTGCATCTGCTGGACAATCTGAGCCATGGCTATCGCGAGAACCTGACGGTGGAGGGCGCCGTGTTCGGAACGTTCCATGAAATGGACATCCGCGATCCCGGCATCGGCCAGGTGTTCGACGGCGCCGACACGGTGTTCCACCTGGCAGCGATCTCCGCCCTGCCAGTCTGCCAGAGTACGCCCGCCGAGGCCATCGGCGTGAACGTCGCCGGTACGGCGCAGGTGCTGGAAGCGGCGCGGCTGGGCAACGTGCGCCGGGTGATCGTGGCCAGCACGTCCGCCGTGTATGAGAACAGCAAGCACTTCCCCTGCCGCGAGGATGACGCGATCACCCCGTCGCTGATCTACTCGGTCTCCAAGCAGCAGACCGAGCAGCTGTGCCGCTCGTTCTGGCTGGACTACGGCGTCGAGGCCGTCGTCACGCGGTACTACAACGTTTACGGCCCGCAGCAGGACATCCGCCGCAAATCCCCGCCTTTCGTGGGCTACGTGATTCGCGAGCTGCTCGCCGGCCGCCCGCCTCTGCTGCACTCCACGGGCGAGCAGCGGCGGGACTACGTCTATGTCGATGACGTCGTTGCCATGAACGTGGCCTGCATGGACCATCCGGCCGCACCCGGCGAGACGTTCAACGTCGCATCCGGCCAGTCTTGGTCGGTGGCCGAGCTTTACGCTGCCATCGCTGGCTTGCTGCACTCTCCGCTGCAACCGGTCTATCGGCCGGCTGGGATGTTCTGGGAGAAGTACGGCGAACTGTTCACCGGCACCAAGCCGCTCAAGGTCGAGAAGCTAGTGGCGGAAGTGGACAAGTTCTCCCTCGGCAGCACGTTCCACGCGGAGCAGGTGCTGGGCTGGACGGCCAAGACGCCGATGGCCGAGGGCCTCGCCAGCACGGTCGAGCACATCCGCAGGCTGTCAGCCGAGCCGGTTGCCGCCTGAGCTCGCTTTGTGGCCATCGAAGTCTCCAACGCCAGGATGCAGATGACCAACGCGGAAACGACCATGTCAGCGCGCCAGCCAGCGGCCCAGGTTCCGGCCCTCGCCGGGGTCTGGCGCATCGCAGCCATGGCGGCTGTGCTGGGCTGCCTGGCCTGGTTCACTGCCCCGGTGTTCGCTGGCCATTACAACGAAGGTTTCCAGGAGCTGATCGTCCTGGACGCCAACGCCATCCTGCATGGCGGCACCGAGCGGGTGGACATGCTCTACCGCCTGGTCAACGACTTCTTCCTGACCAGCCGTTTCGGCGTGTCCCTGGTCATGGCGGGGCTGCTCGGCATCGGCCTGCCCGCCGTGACGGCCTTTCGCCTGGTCATGCTGGTGTCGCTCGTGACGCTGGTGGGGGCCAGCGCCACCATCCTGGTCCGGCACTACCGCGTCCACCCGGTGTTCGCCCTGCTGCCCGCGCTGATGTTCCCGGGCCTGTTCGAGTCCGCCTGGTTCTTCAACGACAACGTGCTCTCGGCCGCCCTGTCGAGCCTCGCCCTGGCCTTGGTCTGGTCCAGCCGCAGCCTCGTCCGCACCGCGGCGGGCGCCGTGCTGTGGGGGCTCGCGATCACCTGCCGCACGGACGCCGTGCTGCTGGCGCCGGCCTTCCTCGTGCTGCTGCTGTTCGGCCTGCCGACCTGGCCCATGCGACTGAAGCACGCGCTGGTGGCCGCTCCCCTGGTGGCAGCTGTGCCGCTGCTGAGCTTCGCGGCATTCGGGCTGAACTTCCTGGACATCCTGCCGCTCACCCGCCGCGCGCAGGTCGCCTGGGACCGGAACGACCCGATCTCGCACATCTTCCACCCCTACCTCAAGGCGTTCGCCTACCCAGGCATGGTCGCGATGGCGGCGGGCGCGCTCTCGATCATCGCCCGCCGGCAATGGCGCGAAATCCTGCTCTGCCTGGTTGTTCCGCTAATCTATGCCCTCGTCTACGGGCTGATGCTGGTAGAGGTGCGTTACCTGCTGCCGCTGACGCCTTTCTTCTTCATCCTTATGGCCGAGGGCGCGCACGCGGCGGCGCGGGCGACGCCGCGGGTCAGGACGGCCGGGTTGGCCCTGTTCGGCCTGACGCTGCTGACCTGCTTCGGCCCACCAATCTTGCTGCCGGTCCATCAGCTCTGGTTCCTCTCATCGGACGACGACATGCCGCGGCCCACGATCGGCCGTTTCTGGTCCCCGGTGATCGGCCTGTGGTGGAACCACAAGCTGGAGCAAGGCTTCGACGCGACGGCAGACGCGCTGGAGGACGCCGCCCGCCCCGGCGGCCTCGGCGTGGTGGTGTCCACGCGCTGGACGCCAGACCACAGCGTGGAGCTGCTGCTGGAGGAGCACGGCTTCACCGGCGTGCGCGCGACCACGCCGGCTTCCTGCGCCGAAATCGGCGAGGTGTTCACCCGAGGCCAGGACCGCCTGCTGCATCTGCGGATCCACGTCCCCTTGATCCCCTCCGAGCGGGCCTCGGTCACTTGGCAAACCTTGGGCGCGCCCTGCCTGCGGGACCTTGGCAAGGCTGGCTCTGACCGCGTCCTGGTGGTGGGCCAGATGACGACGATTGACCCTTTACCAGGTGAAGACACCCCAGGGCTGCACCTGCTCTTCCTGCCGACGCTCGACATCAATCACTGGGCGAGCCGTGTGGCCGGCAAGGCCTACAGCCCGGTCGTCATGACCGTACCGATCGCGCAGCTGCCGAAGGTGATGGTGCAGCCGACCAGCGAAGCGAACCGCATGCGGGCTGAGTGGGCCGTGACGCACCGGAACTTGGTGCGCTGAGGCGGGCATGGCGGCGCGTTAGTTGACGGCTGGCTTCTTGACCCAAGCCGTCCAATAAGGGCTCTCGTGCGGCACGAAGTTCGCTTGCAGCGTGGCTGACGCGATATCGGACAGCTCCGTGGTCAGGTAATGCTGCCACCAGAGCTTCGGGACCATTGCGACGTCGGCGTCGCCGAGCAAGGCCTCGGGCGTGAGCTTGCCGGGCGTGAAGGTGCGGTCCTGGTCCCACCATAGGGCCACCCCGCGGGGAGAGGGCGCCTTCAAGGCGACTGGAAATGGATTGCTGAACGCGAGATTGGTGATCCGGCGCTGGGCCAGGCCGTCCTGCTGCAGCAGCGCGACGCCGTCGGCCAGGATCGCGGCGGCTGTGTAGGCTGGAAGCGTCGGGTTGTCCCAGGCCGCCGCATCGCCGATCGCATAGGTCGGGGGAATGAACTCGCGGTTGATGACGTCCGGGAACCAAACCACATCGTGCAGGGGCGACGAGGGGTTCTGGCTCAGGGCGGCCCCCTTCGATCGCGGCATCAGGGACTGGTAAACCGCGCCTTCGGCCTGCGTGAGCAGGAACGGCGTCGCTGCCATGACCGCCACGGTCACGCTCACGGCTTGGAGCAAGGGCCGCATCAAGGCGGCGGCGCCCTCGAAGCTTCCGGCGAGCCGTTGCGCCAGAAGCAGCATCAACACGATGAGCGGCGCGGACGTGCCCCCGAAGTTCTGCGTCGCGATGGCCACGCAAGCCGCCGTGACGACCAGGAAGCCGGCCATCGCCCGCCCCTGCCTGCGGTCGCCTGCGAAGATGGCGCACGCGAGGAGGCCGATGACGAGGCAGAGCCCGAGATTGATGGACAGCGCATCCAGCGTGTAGAAATACCGGATGATCTGGGTGTTGGCGGCGCCCGCCCGCCGAATGTCAGCCAAGTACGACAGCATCAAGCCGGGATGGACCGCCTCCAGCGCCAGCACGCCTGCGAGGGCGACCGCAGCCGCCCCCGCCGCCTGGCGCCAGAAGCGGGCCTCGACCAGGCATCCCACGCCGACGATGACGACGGCCAGGGCGAAGAAGGTAAGTTTGAGGTAAAGCAGGATCAGCATGAGCAGGCCCAGCAGAACCGGCTCGGCGAAGGCGGCCCATCGCACCGGCGGGCGCCTGGGGCACAACGCCCACACCGCCGCCACGGCGCAGATCGCGGCGCCGATCCGGTTGTAGTCCGCCAGTTCCGCGATGACGCGCAGCGGCCCGTCCACGAAGGTCGGCGCCGTGACCAGCACCGTCAGCAGCATGATGAACAGGATGGCATAGAGCGCATCAATCCGCCGCCACGCCAGGACCAGCGCTGGGATCAGCACGAAGGGCAGCGCCAGGAGGTTGGCGCGTATGACGACCTTGCCGTCCATGCCCCAGAGCCACGCTGCGGCGCCGTGCAGCCAGAAATAGGCCAGGCCGATGGGCGTGTAGAAATCCGTGTGCGGCCATTGGCCCTGCAACGTGCGCCAGGCTGCATCCAAGGGAATGAACATGTCGTGATGAGTGTAGTTGATGGCGAGATCGGGCGCCAAAGCCATGATGATCGGTATCGGCGCGGACACCAACGTCGCAATCAGCAATGTCGTCATGCTGGACGGGCGGTTGCACCATGACAGGAGGCCAAGCAACCTGCTGGTGAATGGCATCGCGTCAAAGCTACGCCTGGCCGCAGCGTCTGGGGAAACCACTTCGGATAAACCAAGCCCTGCCATATGATCGCCTTGTGGTTCAGTCGTTTCGGGACAGCATATACGCCAATCATGATATACTGGCCCAGGGCAGTGGGCGCTGCTGTCGCAACCATGCTGACCTATAGTCCTGGGCACCTAATCGCGTCCAACATAACCAGATATCTCAATCACGGCATTGCGAGACCGATGCAGACATCCATTCGATACAGGTGTCTGCATAGTGTTTGGGCGGCTAAGGAATCTGCAACCAGCTAAATGCCATGTTCCGATACGTCATCGGCATTTTGCGCCCGCAAGAAGCTCCCAACGGGTATTGCCGCCAAGGACCTGTTCCTCACAATCGAAGCTGCAACTGTAGTATGACACGATTGTCGGCATAGTTGGTGCTGGTATTCTGCGTGCCCAGCGCTCCAAAGTTGATGTTGGCTGCCGAAGTGCGCGCGGTGAAATCGTAGTACAGCCCGGCCTGCATGTTGCGGTTCAGCAAGTAAGTGGCGCCGGTTCCGACGGTATAAAGTGATTGGCTGCCGCTGCCTTGGTACTGCGTGACATAGACGCCGGTGTTAGCCCGCAGCAGCAGATTAGGCCGATACTCATGATCCACCCGGAGCTGCACGTAGTTCTCAGTGTAGCCGGAGGTCGTCTCGTCAGCAGAGTCCTGGATGCGCCGGGCTGCCGTCCCAGTCACCGTGGTGAGTCCCGATGGAGTCCAAATCGCAGAGGCCTCGACGATCGGGGCATTGATCGGCTTGAATTGCGCATTCTGAAAGTTTCGTATCTCGTAGCCGGCCAGGAAGCGATACCGAATCAAGCCGGTATCGTAATCCAAGCCGCCCAGCACCGCGACGTCGTTGTAGTCGCGATGAGGCTGCCCTGGCACTGGATTGAGATAGGTGGCTTGCGAGTCGCGCACGAGGATGATCACGTCGCGTCGCGTGGACAGTTGATAGCCGGCGGTCAAGCTAGGGGTGAAGACAACGCGGTTGCGGTAGCTCTGGGCATAGTTCGCGCCCGCCACGAGGCTGTTGCCGAAATCGTAATACGTTACATCGATGGCAGGGGCCAGGAACGTGCGGGCGAAGTTGGCTCGATAGCCGAAATCCACCGCGTCGATGTTGTAGGTCAGCGGCTGCTGCAGCAGCGGCACGTCCAGGCCGCCTGGCGTCTCCGACAAGGTCAGGTGCGCGTAGTTGAAGGTCGCATAGTCGTTGCCGACCTGGTAGCCGGCACCGGTTTGGGCAGTGAAGTTGGTGAAGGATTGCTGCTGCTGGCTGGGAAACACGAGATTGTCGACCGAAAGCGACGCGCGGATATTGCCAAGCGAATAGTCGCTGGCAGCGCTGACCGTGCCGAAGGTCTCGATGACGGCGCTGCCGCGCGGCTTGGGCGTGGCAAGCACGTTGTTCTCATAACCCACGCTCTGGTCGAGTTCGGGGCGTATGACGAACGTTCCTGCCTGCACGCCGCTGCTGTCGAACTCCGGCCGGCTTCGTGACGTCACCGTCACTCCCGGATCGAACCCTATTCCACCGGCGGTGCCAAGTTCCAGGTAACGGTCAAACAACGGTGTTTCCGCCACCTGCGCTCCCGCTGGAACCGCCCATCCAGCCGCGAACAGCATGGCTGAGGCAGCGGCCTGCCACGTCCGGGCATTCCACAGCCTATTAACGCCATGCTGATGGCGATCCGTTACGTCGCTAATTTGCAGACATCGTACAAGGTCGGGCACAACCTACACTCTTCAGGGAGGATCATCCAGCGATGCTTGGCTTCTTACACGACACCCCTCTAGGATGCGACAGGCGCAGAAAGGCGGCTGACATGGCAAGCAGCACGATCCGCCTGGCCTTCGTGGCATTCACGCTCAGCTTCCATGTCATGGGCGCTGCCTCCGCTCAAATGCTGGAGGGAGCGCCGCCAGCGCCCACGCCCGAATCGCTGCGCCACCGGGTCTCAGCTAGCTGCGGCGGCGACGTGGCCCGGTTCTGCCCAGAGCTGAGCGGCACCGCCTCACCGCAAAACCAGCTGATCTGCCTGCGTCCCTATAAATCTGATCTCTCGCTTGGCTGCCGCGGCGCAGTGAAGGCGGCCAGCCGTTAGCACGACCCTGCCACGCGCGGGGACGGCGCGGCCCCGTGTCGATGGGCAGGCGCGCGCCCTCCAGTTCACCACGGTCTTGGTGTGCGCCTGCCTGTTCCTGCAGCGTTTCGCCGTGCCGCTCGGGTCCAAGCCGTTCAGTTTGGTCGGCCCGGTCGGTCTTTGCCTGGCAGCCTGGGCCGTGCTGCGGGGAACGCTGGCCTTCAACCGCATTCGCCTCAAAGCCTTTCTGGTGCTTGCCATCGTGGTGACAAGCGCCATGATGTGGCAAGGCCTGCGCCCGAACAGCGGGGCACTGAACATGGCATCCATGGAGCAGTTCCTTTTGCTGACCGCTTTCGCGGTGGTGACTTTCACCGAGCCGGTCGAGGAAGCGCTGTTTTTCCGCACGGTCAATTTCTGGTTCGCCGTCATCTCTGTTTGCGGCATCGCTCAGTTTCTCGCGCAGTTGGCAGGCCTGTCCGTTTTCTCCTTCAAAGGCATCCTGCCCGACTCGATCCTGTATGAATTCGGCTACAACCTCGTCATTCCCCTGGGAGTATTGGACCTTTATAAAAGCAACGGCTTTTTCCTGATCGAGCCGTCGACTTTCTCACAGGTCATGGCGCTTGGATTGATCATCGAGGTCCTGGCGTTCCGGCGGGCGCGATACCTGGCCTTGTTCGCAACTGCGATGTTGCTGTCCTTTTCCGGCACAGGCTGGATCGTGCTGGGAAGCTTTGTGGCGGCCGCAGTGCTCGGGATGGGATGGCGCGGGATCGCGATCGGCGGCGGCACGGTGCTGCTCATGGGCGCTTTGCTCGGCGTCGGCTCCCTCGTGCAGCCAGACATCGCGAATGCGTTGCAGCAGCGGATGGACGAGATCTCAACTCCCAGCACCAGCGGGCACCGCCGCTTCATTACGCCGTTCTGGGCGCTGAGCGACACGCTGGCCGCCGAGCCCGAGGCGGCGATCATCGGCCTTGGCAGCGGTGTGGCGGAGCAGTTGCCGCTGGCTTACGAGTATGACGTGAATACGCCGATCAAGATCGGGCTGGAGTTCGGCATCGGCGGGCTGCTGGCGTACGTGACACTGTTCCTGGCCAACCGCCGGTCCCCGGTGCAGGCGGGACTGCTGGTGCCGGCGTGCACGCTGTTCTTCTTTGCAGGCGCCTATCAGCAGTTTCCGCCGGTGATATTCCTCATCTTGCTGCTGACCTCGGTGGCGCGGCTGCGGCCGTCCGAAACAGCCGCCTTCCGCGCCAGGGTTGCGTAAACCGCGGCCGTGCGCAGGCCCACCGCATCCCAGCGCAGCGTCTCGCCCGAGACAAGCCGCGCATGTGCGCTGCATCCAGCTGCATAGGTACGGTCTTCAACCATGCGGGCGAGTGCGGCCGTAAACGCTTCTACATCTTCGCACCGGGTCAGGATGCCAGTAGCGTCGTCGTCCAGCAGCTCACGAAACTCACCGATCCGCGAGGCGATCACCGGGCGGCCGAATGCCAACGCCTGATGCAGCACGGCGCTGCTCTCGATCTCACGATATGGGAAGACCGCGACGCAACCCGGCGCCAGCACTGACGCAACCTCGCTATCCGCAATGAAACGCGGCTCAATGCTGACCCGCCCAGCGAGGCCATGCTCCTGCACCAGGGCGTACAACGGGGCGAGGTCCATGTAAGGCTTGCCCACGATGCGCACCCGGGCCTGGGCTTTGAGAGGCTCGGGAAGCAACGCGAAAGCCCGGATCAGGATATCCGTCCCCTTGTAGGGCTTGATCTTGCCGAACAGCACGAAGGTGATTTCTCCGGCCATCGGGTCCGGCGCGCTGTTATGAACAGGCCCCGTGGTGCCTTGCGGCACAATCACGATCCGCTCGGCAGGCACGCCCTGCGCTTGCAGCCGCGCCTCGCCCTGCTGGGTGTGCACGATGAGTCGGTCGAAGCACTCCAGGCTTTCAGGAAAGCCCCGTGCCTGCAATCGTGAGGAGGGATCGCCATTGAAGGCATTGGTGTCGTGCACGGTCAGCACCAATGGTGCCACGCGGCGCAATGACGCGAGCAGGTGTCGGTCCACCATAGGCAGCGGCAGCCACTGGAAGTGAATGATGTCCGGCCGCACCCGGCGCAGCTTGGAAATCAGTCGGATCATGGACCAAGCATGATCCAACCCCTTGATTGCCAAACGCAAGCGGCCGGGCAGGGCGGCTATCGGACGGCTGCCCGCCAGCCGGTAAAACACCTGCACCAAATCCACGCCAGAAGCTTCACCATCATCTGGGCCAGGTCGGCGACCATATAGCGCCACATGATGTCCAGCTTGCTTTAACCCGGCCGCCAATTCACGGTCATAGAATAGGGTAAACAGCGAAGGGTCGATCAGGGCAATCTGCATGGTCAAACACGCTCGTCCACGGCCGCGGCAAAGTCCCGCGGCACCACCTGCGTGACGCCGCGTGCGGAGGCGGGTGGGTTCCAGGTCTGAAAACGGTCACCGCGAAGGGAGCGCGCCACGCCGATGCCGGTCGCGACGAAGGCGCCCAGGATATCCCGGACAGTTGCCAACGGACCGCTTCGCGCGGCCAGGCTCGCCCCGGACAACACAATCGCAGCCGCTAACAGACTTAGCGCCACCCAATTGCTGCCCGCCAACGCGATGCCACCCAAGATCGCCGCCCCACCAAGCGCCAGCAGGTAGATCGCAGTCCAGCGCAGCAGCTTGTGGGACACGTATTTATAACGATCAAGCAACGGCATGACGCGCAGCCGCGGCCACAACGCTCGGTGCACGTTGAAGGCCTGGCAGGCAATGCGGATTTTGCGGCGGAACTCCTCGGCGGGGCGCGACACGCTTTCCTCGTAGGCATAGGCATCATCAGCGCGCACGATGCGGCTACCCTCGCAAAGGATCGCCAGCGAGACATACATGTCGTCGATCAGGTCCACGGGCGGCGGAGAGTGCAGCGCGCGACGGATTGCAAAGATCGAACCATCTGCACCCATGACCGACCCGGTGGCGCTTTCCAGTGCCTTAATGCGCTCTTCCAGCCGCCAGTAGAGCGACCCGGTCTTCGCGGTCGCGTTGCCGTCCGGCCCGGTGTAGAGCAGGTGGCCGCATACGGCCCCCACCGCCGGGTCAGAGAAGGGCGCCAGCAGGCGCGGCACGGCGTCAGCTGCGAACATGACGTTGGCGTCGCTAAACACCAGCAGGTCGGCGCTCGTCTGGCTTACCAGCACGTTCATGCCGTGGGTCTTGCCATGGCGGGCTTGCGAGGCGACAAGCCGTAGCTGATCCTGGTAGCCTTGCAGGATTTCGACTGTGCGATCCGATGCACCATCGACGTAGACCAGGATTTCAAGTTTTGGCACTGTAGCGCGCATGGCCAGCATGTTGTCCACCTTGGCGCCGATCACCCGCTCCTCGTTGTAGGCGCAGACGCACAGGGCGACTTTGTCCGTCTTTAAAACCCCTAGCCGAACAGGGCGTCCGCGCCGCTTGGCGAGCACGCCTAGACTGAGTGGGTAAGTCGTGAAGGGGTGAAGGGCGAGCAGGACCAGCCCGCTCCCGGCTGCTGCCAGGAACCCGCCGCTCCAAACGCCCAGACTCACGTCCGCTGCACCAGCACGGCTGCGAGCGGCGTGCGCGTGGCGGCTGTAAGCCGTGCTGCGGCATCGTGCGCGATCGCCCGCTCGATCCTGCCATCTATGACCAAGACAGCGGAGTCGGCCCGTTGCACCAGCAGCACGGCATCAGCCGTTGCGGCCGATGGAGCATTGACGACCACAAGGTCATACTCCTCACGGGTCTCGACAAGCAGGTTCTGGAAATGGGCGCCGTTCAGCGCCTCATGAGCGCTTGCGCGTCCTGACGCGAGCAACAGATCCAGCCCTGGATGCAGGTCAGGCGAGACCGCATCGCGCCAGTCCATTCCGGCAAGCACGGCAAGCAGGCCAGTCTGTCCTGCACCGCGTGGCGTCTTGCCGCCAAGAATGGCGGCAAGCGGTGACGTGTGAAGGTCAGCCTCGATCAGCAGTACACGCTCGCCAGCGCCAGCCACGGCGCGAGCAAAGCAGGCGGCAAGCGGGCCGGAGATGGAAGCTGAAGCCGATGCAGATGCTTCCGGCAGGAACAGGATGCATCGGGGGACACCGGTGCGCCCCGTGAAACGCAACCGGGCGTGAAGCGCGCGCATTGCTTGTGCATCAGCCTCACCGGCAGCCGAAGGCGGCCCAGATGCCAACAAGCCCTGCCCGTTGCGGACCAACTGACGCGGCAACGTGGCAGCGACGATAAGCCCGGTCGCCTGGGTAAGGTCTTCCGCGCTCTCCACTCGCCGCGTGGTTTTAAGCTGCGTGAGAGCGATCAGGCAGCCAAGCAGGCCACCGCCCGAACCCCCCATCAAGGCCGCCAGCCGCATGTTTGGCCCCGAAGGGGAAGCGGGCGGCACGGCCGGGCTGAGCACCCGGACATCTGGCGTCTGGCTCGAGATCGGCTGTGCCACCGTCTGCTGTGAGCGCTCCAGCAAGGTTTGATACAGGCCACGCCGGGTCCCTGCTTCCTGCTGCAGCTGCTCAAGTCCAGCACGGGCATTCTCGGCAGTGACGGCACCGTGACGCGCAGCGTCTAGCTGCTGCTTCACGTCGGCCTCCTGGTCGCGTGCCACATGCAGTTGAGCGCCCAGCGAGGCGACGATCCTGCCGGTTTCACTGCTGAGCTGCGCCTGCGCCGACGCCAGTTGGGCCGCGGCAGCACGCATGCCAGGATAGTTTGGCCCATAGTGCGACGACAGTTCAGCCAGATGCTGCGATGATTGTGCGACTTGGTTCCGCAGCTGCGAAATGGTTGGGGATTGCAGCACGGAGGCCAAGGCATCTGATGAGCCCTGCTTGGCAGCTGCTGCGGCACGCTCGTAGCTGACTTCTAGCTGCGACCGCTCCAGCGTGGCCCGCGCGGCCGCCGAAGTCAGCTCCTCGACCTGCTGCTGCCCGATGCTGCCAGCGCGCACACCCACCACGTCGCCCTTGCTGCGCAAGTCGCTTATCTGCTTCTCGACGGCGTCCAAGTCGGCCCGCGCTTGCACCACGCGCTGGGCGATCGCGGCGCTCGCGTCCGCGTTCGCGTCCCCGCGGTGGCGCGCCCGAGAGGCAACGTAGGTTTCGACCAGCGTGTTCACGAAGCGGGCTGCCAGCTGCGGGTCCTGGGAGGTGAAGCCGATCGCGATGACCAGGCTGCGGTTATCCTGAAAAATTGACAGAGCATGCGCCACGCTGCCAACCACGGGCTCATCTGAGGGCGGCAGGGCGACGCCAGGCGGCAAGGAAGGTGCCTGTGGAAGGAATGGCGACAGCAGGCCCCCGACCACGTCCTTCATGCGCTGTTGCAGCGTGATTGGGCGCAGGGCGGGATTGAATTCGGGGTTGGCGTCCAGATGCATCTGGGCAGCCACCTGTGAGATGAGGGCGCGGGAGGAAAGCGCCTGAACCTCGGTGTGGATCATGGGCATGGGATCGGGTGAATTGTCGTCCCGCAACGCGCCGCTAAGCTCGGGAATCGCGAAATGATCGCCTTCCACTGCCATCAGGGCGCTGGCGGTGAAGGTTTTGGGCAAGGTATGCGAGTAGATGAACGCGCCCCCAGCCGTCACCGCAGCGCACAACGCAATCAACCAGAGAAAGCGGCGCAGCAACTGGGTAAGCTGGCTGATCAGCAGGGTCGCGTCCGACTGCATGGGCCCACTCAAGCCGCTGGGCTGGGAAGACACGTAGGTGTCCATGGCGCGTCTCCAGTTGGTGCAGTTCAGGTGCGCGAGAGCGAGGCCAGGCGCGGCCGTGTGACGGCCTGCCGAGCCTCCGTCGACGGAAGCGTCGACACGATCGAGGGGGCTTCGGACCCGACAGCATCCTGCGCCGCAAGCAGCAACGCATGATGCATCAACCCACGCTCGGCAAACACGAACAGGTCAGACCCGTGCATGGCCGGCTGCAAGATGCTGGCCATTTTCAACCGTTCCCAGCAGGGCGCTGAGATTTGCCGGCCACCCACCGTAGCACTGCCGTCTTCCGCTTGCACCACCGCCAAACGGCCCCAAGGATCCTGCGGGGCGCTGGCGATGCGGCGCAACGCCAAGACCATCTCGGCATCTCGCCCGTGCAAGGTCAAGGCGGCGTACAACGCTACGACCCGCGGCCCGGCATCCTCGATCAGCCGGCTGACCGCGTCTTCGAAATCCGCTTCGAGCACAGTTGCATCGTTCCGTGCCTTTGCCGCCTGCGCCAGCCTTAGGCCAAGCAGTTGCGCCATGTAGGGCATGCCACGCGCCAGCACCGTGATCCGCGCCACCACAGATGCCGGGAACGCAATTCCAGAGTCTTTTTCGCCGCGCGCGATCAGCATGGCCACGTCACGGTCACTGAACAACGGCAAATGCACGCCGAGCACGGCGCGCTGGATGGAGGGATGCTGGCCAAGAATCTGGTCAAGATTATCTGACACGCCGACGATCAGGAACAGCAAAGGAATGGCCCGGTCCGACAATTGCTTGATCAGGTCCGCAAGGCGGGTGCGGGTGCCAGGGTCTTCCACGCGATCAAACTCATCCACCACGCAGACAAGAAACCGGCAATCCAGCCGCTGTGGCAGCGTCACGATGTCCAAGGGGCGCAGCAATCCTGGCGGCAAAGCCGGAGCGCAGCCCTCGTCGCTACGTTCTGCCGGCAGCCCCGGCGTTGCCCGCGCAGCCAGCAGGGATTGAGGCAAGTCGCGCATCAGCCCGCGCATGAGATCGTCGAAGGTCGTGCCAGCCTCGCAGGTGTGGCGGGCAACGATGGTGCCTGAGCGTCGCAGCGCTTCCACCACCCGGTTTGCGAGCGATGTCTTGCCGCGTCCGCGTTCGGAGTAGAGCACAACATGGGCACGGTCCTCCTGCAAGGTTTGCAGGATGCGGTCTAACTCGCGCTCACGGCCAATAAGGCGATGCCGCCCGGTTTTCGGCTGAGTCGGCGTGAACGCTTCGCCTGGTTGCACGACTCTCGCCCGCGGGGGACTGGGAGGGGGAGCGTGGATCACGATCGGTGGGGATGGCAAACGGCGGAACCAGGCCATCAGGCGGCACCTTGACGCTTCAAGACAGCCGGCACTGTTTTGGCAAGGATCGCAAGATCATGCCAGAGCGTCCAATTCTTGACATACCATGTGTCGAGCTGCACCCGGTGTGCATAGCTGGTGTCAGAACGGCCGCTCACCTGCCACAAACCGGTAAGCCCTGGACGCGTCTCACAATAAAACACGATGTCTTCAGCGTAGCGAGCAACCTCTGAGCGCACGATAGGCCGCGGGCCGACCAGGCTCATTTCCAGCCGTAGCACATTGAACAGTTGCGGCAACTCATCCAGGCTGGTCGTGCGAAGCAGCTTGCCAATCCAAGTGACCCGTGGGTCGCGCCGCAGCTTGCGGGTGTCCGCCCACTCGGCAGCAGCAACAGGGTCACTTTCAAGCAGGTGGCGCAGCACGACATCTGAGTCCATCACCATCGAGCGAAACTTGAAGCAGGGAAACTCCTGCCCGCCAGCGCCGACGCGCTTGTGTGCGAACAGGGCAGGTCCGCCATCAAGCCTCACCACAACGGCAATCAAGAGGAGGATCGGAGCTGTGGCAAGCAAAAGGAAAAGAGCGACACTAAGATCAAAGGCTAATTTGGCTGCACGAGAGATCGGCCGAGCGAGGTTGTTGCGATAGGTGAACATAATCGTATCATGGCTGAAGAAGGATGTTTGTTCGAAGCCCAGCACGGGCAAACCATCCAAGCGCGGCATTGCAGCAAACGGCACACGCTCCCGCACCAGGGACTCGGTTAATGCCCGCGCGGCGGGGTCGCATGTGTCAAGGCTGAGCACGAGCAGGTCGGCCGCATGGCGGCGAAGCACGTGCCGCCACTGCCCGGCCTGGTAAGCAGAGCCGGCCCGTGAACCAAACTCTCCAGGGCGTACAACTCCGGCGACGTAGTAGCCGAGCCGCCGCTCGGAGAGCAGAGCCCGCTCTGCCTGCCTGGCCATGTCGGGCTGGCCCACCACCACGACACGCAACTGCCATAGGCCCGCACGGTCCAGCAGGCTGCGAACAATGGTTCGGGACGCCAGGGTGACGACCGGAAATAACGCCCAGGTCAACCCGAGCAACAAGCGAGAGTCATGACGTTGCATGGAATACTGCAAGAATCCCCCGCAAAGCAGGGCCAGAAAGCTTGCGACCAAGATGTCGCGCAGCGCGCTCCAGAACGGCACCCTGCGCCAATACTGGCCACCTCGAGCAAATGCGAGCAGCACGCCTGCCAAGGGCACCCCGAGCGTCAGCAAGATAGCTTGGCGCTGCCCTGGATCGGCTTCGAGCCCATGCTGCAGCCATGTGTCGGACTCGCCCACCGTGGTTGCCGAGACGAGCGCTGCAAGGTAAGCCGCCAGCAGGAAAGCGCTCACGTCCGTCAGGATCAACGCGATGGCGCAGATTGTCCGCGGCAGCCGGACAGGGCGAGACGCGGGCCAAGCGAGGACCGTCGACATCGCCATGCCATCGCGGATCGCCGCTGATGCAGGACCGTCAAGATCTCGACCATACCTTGGCTTGATTGGCGTGACGACGGACATCATGATTCCCGCATGTCGTTGTTAGCCTCAGACCAAGACGACAGACGTTTCACCCGATTAAAGACAATTTTTCTTTAAGAGCGTCAGCGGACATGTCGTCATGCCGCACTGCACCATAGCCCGCCTTACCGCATCTTGCTAGCGATTTACGCAGCGGACTGGCAACACCTAGCACCTTGGCTCGTCAAATTGTGAGCAACCTGCGATGAAAACAATGCTGTGATGTGCTTTTTATCGCAAATTTTAGCTATTTTTAGACCATCCTGGGTTTACAACGCATTTTGCGTTTAGCGCTTGCGACGTCCCGTGAGCTGTGATGTGTGAGCAATGCGGGGTTTCCCACAAGGTTGGCTGCACAACCAAGCCACCTTATCGAACTGGAATGGCAAGCCCATGACGTCCACTCTGACCAGCGCGCGACGGCGTACAGGCCTATCCAACGCCGTACTGGGTACAGCCGTGCTGGCAACCATGGCTTGGTTCATGCTGCCAGCCTTGAACGGCGCCTACAACGAAGGCTTTCAGTCAACCTCCGTCATGGACGCACAGGCGCTTATCCAAGGTCAGCATGGTGAAATCGATCCGCTTTACCGGCTCGACAACGATTTCTTCTTTTCGACAAGGCTCGGCGTGTCTGCGGTGCTGGCCGGCCTGATTCGGCTTGGCCTGTCCGGCGCTGCCGCTTTCCGCCTGGTCATGCTTACGATGCTGATCGTGCTGCTAACAGCTAATGCAGCAATCCTGGTGCAGCGCTACCGCGTCTATCCGATGCTGGCCCTCGTTCCAGCATTGCTGTTTCCAGGATTGTTCGAATCCGCTTGGTTTTTCAACGACAACATCCTATCGGCTGCCTTGTCCAGCATGGCGTTGGCCTTGGTCTGGAGCCGGCCGCCGCTGGCCGCCACTGCGATAGCGGCGACGCTGTGGGGTTTGGCTGTCGCTTGCCGTACCGATGCGGTCCTGCTCGCCCCAGCTTTCGCTGCCCTGCTGTGGTTCGGTCATCCGAACTGGCCGCAACGTCTCCGCCACGCCGGGGTCGCAGTCCCGATCGCCATCGCTGTTCCCGTCATAGTTTATGCGTCACTGGGCTTCGACATCCTTGATGTCATCGGATTGACCCGGCGCGCCACCGCGGCGTGGGCCCGCACCGACCCACTCCGTCGGGTGGCCTACCCGTTCATCAAAGGCATATCGCTGCCTGGCATCATCGTCCTGGCCACAGGCGCGTGGGCCGTGGTGGCGCAGCGGAAATGGCGCGAAATCGTGCTCTGCCTCGCAGTGCCTCTGCTCTACGGTCTGGCTTACGGGCGCATGTTGACGGAGGTGCGCTACCTGCTGCCGCTCTCCCCCTTCCTTGGCGTTCTGATGGTCGAGGGCGCGCGCGCCCTGATGCAGGCGCGTCCGCAACGGCGTCGGCTGGGCATAGCGGCGTTCGCCACTGCCCTGCTGCTCTGCTTTGTCCCGCCGGTGCTGATCCCGCCGCACGCGCTGTATTTCCTTTCGACCGACCACGACATGCCGCGGCCCTTCATCGGGCGCTTCTGGTCGCCTGTCATCGCCATGTGGTGGAATCGCACGTTGCAAGCTGGGGAAGCGGCCATTGCCGCTGCGCTGGAAAGCGAAGCGGTCGCCAGCACAGCATCGGCGACAAGCAACCTGGGTTTGGTCGTATCCACCTATTGGACGCCGGATCGCATGGTTGATCTCATTCTGCGCGAGCAGGGCTTCACCTCCGTCCCGCAAGAGACTGACCAGAACGGGCTGCCGGTCGCGTGCCGTGAGATCAGCGAGTTGTTCGTTCGCGGCAGCGAACGGATGCTCCACCTGCGCCTGCATATTCCGATGCTGCCGACCCAGCATGAACCAGTCACGTGGCATGTTCTCGGTGAGCCTTGCCTGCGAGCGCTTGGCGTCCATCCAGATGACAAGCTGCTGGTGGTGGGCTGGATGCAGGTGAACGCGCCACTGCCAGGTCTCAGCGCTGCCGAAACACAGGTACTCTACGCTCCGGTGCTTGACCTTAGATGGTGGTCCGGCCGGTCCATCGCTACCGAAACTTCCGCGTACGTCGTAGCGCAAGTGCCGGAAACCGCTGTTCTCGGGCTGCTGTCGCCTTTGAGGGGAGAGACCGAGAGGCAGGCTGGCTTGCTGGCGATCCTGCACCGCGACCGGCTGCGATAAGGCCAATCACCTTAGGCATGGAGGGGCTGCACCGTGCTTTTCAGATGTTAAGATGATCTTCACGATGAGGGCGATGCTTGCTCCACTATCCCCAATCGGCTGCTTGCTGGGCTGCCGATGGTGGACCTGGACGGCCGCATGCGGAACCAGCTTGGGCTGGCGGCGCTGATTGCGCATGGAACTAAGCCCACCACAAGGACAACGCGATGACGACCATGCCGGAATTGTGATAAAGAATGCCTTCCTCCACGCACCGGGTCACGCCGGCGACATCGCCTCTTGCCCGGCCGTGCGCTGATGCCGCTGCACCAAATAGAAAAGGGTTCGTCCGTGACACGCCTTCCGCACCATACGACACGGCGCCTTGCGGTGCCTCTCGCCTGCTGCCTGTGGCTGGCCGCCTGTGCCCCCGGCGCCAACCTGCCGTTGCTGGCCCAGTATGACGCGCCACGCTACCAGCTCGGCAGCGGCGATCAGGTGCGCATCATCACTTTCGGCGAGGATCAGCTCACCGGCGAGTTCCGGGTCGATGAGCAGGGCCAGATCGCGCTGCCCTTGCTCGGCAGCGTGACTGCAACCGGTCTTACGACGCAACAACTCGACCAACGCATCGCGGGAGAACTACGGTCCCGCAAAGTGCTGAGTGATCCATCCGTGAGCGTCGAGGTGCTGGCCTACCGACCAATCTTCGTGCTGGGCGAGGTCGCCCGGCCTGGCCAGTATCCTTACCAGCCCGGCATGACGATGTTAACCACCGTGGCCGTCGCTGGCGGTTTCACCTTCCGTGGCGTGCAGGACTATGCCGGCGTCGTACGCACCAGCGACCAGCACAAGGCCATGGAAGGCAAGATCGTGCCGAGCTCCTTCATCGCGCCCGGCGACGTGATCAAGGTGTTCCAGCGGCGGTTCTAGCCCATCGCTTCAGGCGCCAAGACGGGCGGCGATGGCCCTGGGCGCGAAGCCCAGGCCCCATAGCTCATGCAGCAGCCGCAGGCCGGCTGGGAAGCAAGCGATCGTGGCCGTGCAGGCCAGGTAGGCCGAAGCGGCACACGCAGCTAGAAGCGGCGCAGCCGACAATACGTCGGCCAGCTCTGAGCCGATCGCCGAGGCTGCCAGCCAAGCCGTCACAGCCCCCGCCGCGAACGGGGAGACGGCCCGCACGACATCGTCGCGCTGAACCGGACCGCGCCGAGTAGCCCCCCAGAGCGGCAAGCCGTGCATGATCAGGCCGAACGCCGCGTAGGCGCGGGCAACCCCCAGCGCGCCCCATGGCAATCCCACCAGCACGGCCGTCACGATGAGCGCAGTGCGGCCGGTGGCGAAGCGCAGTTGCTCCGCCGTGCGACCCTGGGTCACGAACAGCCAGGAAGCGGACAGGCTGAGCGGGGCGAACCCGGTGGCCACGGCGATGGCGGCGGCGATCGGCGCCGCGGCGGTCCATGCCGGGCCAAGCAGGAACGGCACAAGCGTCGCGGACTGGGCGGCGATGAACGCGACCACGGGCACGGTAATCAGCAGCAGGGCTTGCAGCATGAGCAGGAAGGCCCGGCGATAACGGTCGGGCGCCGCCTGCAGCCGGGCCAGCAGGCTGTCGGCCACGCGCGAAACCGGCAAGCTGATCGCGCCCATGGGCGAGGCGATCAGCTTGTAGGCGCGGTCGTACAAGCCAAGCGCCACGCGGTCGCCGAACTTGCCGATCAGCACCATGTCCAGGTTGGTGCCGATGAAGCCAATCAGGTTGAACCCGGTCATATGGCCACCAAAACGCAGCAGCGACATGGTGCCGACGTGGCGGCGGGGCAGGGAGGGCCACCAGCGCGACCAGCTCCAGGCCAGGGCCAGGATCGTCAGCCCATTCGTCGCCTGCATCAGCACCAGCGACCAGTAGCCGAACCCGGCCCAGGCAGCCGCGATGCCGGCCGCCACGGACAGGGCGGTACAGGTGACGTCGATGGTGGCGAGCGGGATGAAGCGCATGTGGCGGTTGAGCAAGGCGATCTGCTGCGCGCCGAGGCCGCCCACGACCAGCAAGGCCGAAAGCCAAAGCGTGATCGCGAACAGGCGGGGCTCGCCATAGAACCAGGCGATCAGCGGTGCGGCCAGGCAAGTCAGCCCAGCCAGCGCCGTGCTGACGGCGGCATTGACCCAGAACAGGTTGGAGAGCTGCTGCTGGCTGATGGTGGCGCGCTGCACCGTCGCCTGCGACAGGCCAAGCTCGTTGAAGATCCAGACGAAGTTCAGCAACGGGCCGATCATCGCGATCAGTCCGAACTCTGCCGGCGGCAGCAGCCGGGCCAGCGCCAGTTGCGCGCCGAACTGCAGCGCGAAGCGCAGCACCTGCCCGAACAGGGTGGCGGCCACCCCGTGGACAGAGCGGCGCTTGAGCATGTCGGCGGGAACGGTCCCCGGCAGCGCCGCGTCGGAAGGCAGGCTATCCATGCCGGCCCAGCCGCAACGACGCGAGCCGCAGGGCGGACGGGCGGGCGACCAAGTGCGTGGAGGGAGCGGGCAGCACGCCGAGCGCCACCAGGCGAGCGCGGTCCTTCGCGGCCTGGGCCAGGCGTTGCCGGAACTCCGGCGTGGTCTTGGGAGCGAAGCGGGCCAGCGGATCGGCTGCAGCCTCTGGCGGCGGCGGCAGGGCGTCGTCGGTCGGGGAGTAGCCGTAATGGGCGGCCAGCGGCCAGGATGCGATGACGCGCCGGGCGTAGTCCTCGCTCAGGCCCGGCGTCTGCGAGTGGTAGGCGGCGGCCGCGCGGCGCCAATCGCCGGTTTGAACGAACAGGCGGCCGAGGAAGCCCGCGGCATACACCACGTTGACGGCGGGTTCGAACGCCTGGTCGATCGAGCCGAAGGCGTCGGGATGATACATCAAGTTGACCTGCATGCAGCCCACATCAATCGACTGCGTGCCCGCGGCTTGCAAGGCTTGCACCGCGGCGACGGCGTCTGCCCTGGTCTCGAACACCCGGCCCTGGCCGCCCACGTTGATGCTCCACGGCCAGGGGGTGACCCGGGCAGTGCGCGGCTCGACACGCCCGCTCTCGACAATGCCGATCGCGGTCAGCAGCTGCGGCGGGGTGTGGACGGACTTCTCGGTGCGCGCGATCGCGGCTTCGCACAGCGCGCCGTCCCAGGCCGGCCCAACGGGCGGCGGCGCAGCAAGGGCGCTGGCGCAGGACAGGCCAAGCGCCAGCGCCAACTGGACAGCAGCCCAAATCGGTTCAGGCATGCCGCCCCGGATCGAATCTACTGGTGGGAATGGCCAGGACGATGCTGCCGGGTGGCGGCAGGGCCCCGCTGGGCGCCGGCATCTGCGACGTTCTCGCTCCCTCCCAGGCGGGATCAATTCCGGCGAGGGTTTGGGCCATCGTGCGGGCCGAGCCGCTGTCCTCGGCAAAGAAGTAGCCGATCCGCGGCCGCGGCACATCCGCCGCCGGCTCGGGATCGGCCGCATCGAGGCCTTGGGCGCGCAGGGAACGGACCAGCTGCACGGCGCGCTGCAACGCGGACTCGCTGCCGCGCTGGTAAGATACGCTGACATGGGCCGGCACGGTTGCCAGCAGCGGGGCGTGGCGGATCGGAGCGGGCTGGGTCCGCACCGAGGGAGCCTGCGCTGCCGCAGGAATTTGCGCCGCGAACGCCGTGTCCGGCAGGCGCAGCGGCTCGGCCTTCGAAGGCACTTTGACCGGGGAAGGCGCGCCTGTCTCGTGTCCCGACGCCGGCGCGTCCGCCTTGTCGAATGTTCCTGGCAGCAATGCCAGCGCCAGCCCGGCCACCAGGACGCAAGCCGCCAGGACGCACGCGACCTGGCCCACCACCCTCCATCGCCGGGTCCTGCGGGCTGGCGGCAAAGCGGTCACTGCCGGGTCTTGGACCTGGACACTGCTCTCCGCCGTGAAGTCCGGGCCGGCTGCGAGCGCGTTGCCATCCGCGATGTCCGCTGCGGCGGCGACATGGGCGGCAGTGACGGTAGCGGACCCTTCGACCTGCGCCAGGAACATGGCGAGCCCGGCACGCATCTCCTGCTCACCGGATGGCAGCGCCTGGTGGCGGCGCAGGATGGCAGCTTCTTCCTTGTCCAACACGGGTCCTTTCGCAGGAGCCGCGCTGGTGCGGCTCCCTGCAGCATGACGCGTCATCTTCAGCGAACTGCCCATTGAGGCACGGTCTACCCCAAATCGCGGCAGCCCAAAAACCAGAGACGGGCCGGAGATGACAAAATTAGTTGATTGCTGTCCGCAATGGTACTGTCAGTTCGTAACGATTTGGTTTCCGGTCTCATCGAGTGTGTCGTCTGCGCGGCTTAACCCTCCGACCAGCGCGGTTCACAGGGAGGGGGGAAGCTGATAGCCAGGACACGCTGGAAGAGTTCGTCATGCCCCTTTGGATTCGATGCCCTGATCTCTGCCGGCGCCTCCGTGACGAGGCCCGCCGGTGATGGCTTCACCTGCTGTCACGGTGGTCATCCCGGTTTTCAACAGCGCCGCAACGCTCGCGCGCGCCATGCAATCCGTGCTTGGCCAGAGCCTTGCGGATCTCGAGCTGCTCGTGGTCGATGACGGCTCGACAGATGGCAGCCTGGAGCTGGCCCAGCGCCTGGCCATGACGGACCCGCGCGTGCAGGTGGTGGCGCTGCCGGAAAACGGCGGCAAGGCGCGCGCCATGAATCATGCCATGGCCGTCGCCCACGGCGCCTGGGTTGCCGTGCTCGACGCCGATGACCGCTACCTGCCCGACCGCCTGGCAACCCTCGTCACGGCCGGCGAGGCCCAGGGGGTGGACCTGGTGGCAGACAACCAGCTGCACATCGACGACGCCACGGGGCACGTGCTGCACGAGGCGTTCCAGGCCGCCGGCCCCGGGCGCGAGGTCGGGCTCGCCGACTTCATCGCCAACTCGAACTCGGCCGCCAAGTTCGACTTCGGCATCCTCAAGCCCGTGGTGCGGGCGGATTTCCTGCGCCGCGCCGGCCTCGCCTACCATCCGGAGGCCAAGCTGTCGGAGGATTATTATTTTCTCATGGAGGCGTTCGCCGATGGCGCCCGTGCCTGGCTGGTCCATGCCCCGCTCTATGCCTGGACCTTGCCGTTCAGCCCCACCACCCGGCGCTGGACCCAGACCGGCAGCGGCGCCTGGCGCTACGACTACCGCAACGCGCTGGCCATCAACCAGCACTTCCAGCGCAAGCTGGCCGCACGCCCGGAGTTCACCCGGCTGCTGCGGCGGCGGGAGCGGGACTACCAGGTCATGATCCACTACATGGACGCCCAGCGTATCTTGGCCGACACCGGCAGCCGCGGCGGCGCGCTGGCCATCATCGCCATGCACCCGCGCACTTGGCCGCTGCTGGCCCGCCGCGTCGCCGGCC
>CAXTTH010000001.1:0-39200 GCA_964247035.1 uncultured Acetobacteraceae bacterium | reverse complement strand
CCGCTCCCGGGTGCCGAACCTGCGGGGTTTGCTCAAGGCTGGGACTGGTCAGGTCAGCTAGTCCGTGGCTAGAATCACTCGCCCGTGTCCCGGTTGCTCGAGTTCGTCATGATGTTTCTACCCGTCAAGCTTGTCCGCATCCACTCGGGTCATGCTCGGTGAGCGCGCGTCCCGGTCACGACCTCAGCGAGCTGATCAAATGGTTGGCACGCGACGACTGGCGACCGCATGTCGATGCTGTGATGGCCGAGCACTTCACGCCTGCGATGGACGCCTTTGGGCTGACGTTCGAGGCGATCGGGGAAGCGCTGGGCGGCACCTGGGACAGGGTGCTTTGGGGATGCGCCTTTGAGGATGCTCTGACCCGGCGCTTCGGCCCCGACAATGCCAACCCGGTGGAAGCCTACCTGAAGCAGCGCGGATGGAAGGAAAGCGTCGCCACCCGCGCCTACATGGCCGCGCTGCAAAGCTCGGTCATGAGCCTCTACGAAGTGAGCGACATCGTGCCGGGGCAATCCCTGCGCGCCCGCGACTTGGTCCGTGGCGGTGAACCGGTCCTCGTCACCGAACGCTCGGCGAGTCAAACGCTGAAGCTCTGGGACCGGGTCGCTGCACGCATCGTCCCGCAACGGGATGCATGGATCCTAGCCGGCGGACTGCTCGCCTTTACCCTGGAGGGATCGCAGCAGCTTTTAGCCCAACTGCGCGAGCAGGGCAGTCAAGGGGGCAACCGGCGAGGGGGTAAGACACGCGACGGGGCGTTGGAGGGGTGGCGTGGCTCGGACGACGATCTTCGGCAAGCCGCGCCGCTGTTCACCACGGCCTGGCTATCCGACGTGCTGCCGCGAGCGCTGCGGACCGAGCCGCCCACCCTGTTCAACAGCGACGGCGACGAGGTGGTCTTCCACACCGTCAACTTCCCACTGACGCCGGACGCCGTGGCCAACGAGATCGAACGCCGCCTCACGGCTGTCCAGCAATTCCGGCAGGAGAACCCCACCTTCTGGAACTGGATCGGCAAGGCGCCACCACGGCGCGCCCGGCCCAAAGGCGAGCGGGCGCTCGTGTGGGACGTGTCGATGGATGACGGCGCCGTTGTCCTCGGCAATGTCGAGATCAAGGGCCGCATCGTTGCTCTCAGCGTCAGCTCCGCCGCACGGGCCGAACGGGGCAGCACGCTGGTGACGGCAGCGCTCGGCGGGCTGGTCGGCCAGCCCCTGACCGAGATCCAGACCGTCGCGCAGATGCGGGCCTTCCCTCCCCCACGCCGCGACGACCAGCCGGACACGCCGCTTCCGGCTGACGTGGAGGCCGGGCTCGTGCACGACATGCTGGACCGGCAATATCGCGCTCTCCTCGGTGAACCCGTCCCCATGCTGGGCGACCTCTCGCCAAAGGCGGCTGCCCGCAGCGCGCGCGGCCGCAAGACCCTCGCGGTCTGGCTCAAGCACCTCGAAAACCAATCACGCCAGTCGCGTCATGCCGATGGCCGCGCCGATCCCATGGCAACCTACGACTTCACCTGGCTGTGGCAGGAACTGAGGGTTGAACATTTACGGAACTGAACCGTCCAAATGGCCATTTCGCACAGCTTCGCGGTCACTCACCCGTCTGCGCATTGGCGGGAGATGCGGTTGCCGCACATCGACCGGCCTGGCCGATTTTCGGCATTCGCCGTTCGCAACGCCTGCGGCGATCCTAACCGCCGCGGCACCTTCGCCCGCAGCATACAGGAGACGGTCATGGCTAAATCGCTCGCTGAACGGCTCAGCGCCCACGAACAGGAAAAGGCCCGCCTCGCCGGGAAGGAAGCCAAGCTCAAGGCCGACGGGCGCAAGGCGCGCAACACCAAGATCTACCAGGCCGGCGGGCTGGTCGAGAAAGCCAGCCTGCTCGAACTCGAGCCCAATGCCCTCTACGGCGCCCTGCTCTCGCTGAAAGAAGGGGCGTCCGGGAAGGAACAGGTGGCGCAGTGGGCGGCCCTGGGTGGCCGGGCCTTTGCGCGGGAGGCCCGGCTGCGCGACGAAGGCAAGGAGCCGATTGTCCTCACCTTCCCCACCCCGCTGCCCAAAGACGCCACGGCCAAGCTGCGTGCCGCCGGGTTCCGATACAGCAAGGTGTTCCAGCACTGGGAAGGCATGGCCACGCCCGACGAGGCTGCAACCTTGGCCGCTGACAACGGCGGCACGGTCCGGCGCATCAACGCGCCCACTGGACCGGATGGTGGGCAGCACGGGCTTTCGGGGAAGCATGGTCCAACAGCGAACGACGCAGGCACGGAGGAGCCCGACGACCTGCTGAAACGGGCAAGGCACGGCTGAGCGGCGAGTTTTCGGGACAAGGCTCCTCTGGCGAAAGCCGGGGGAGCTTTGCGGGAGCGATCGGGATGGAAAGAGGCTGCCGTGCCACCAGGCTGACGTCGCCTGTCAACCACGGTGTTGTGCGCACGCGTCAGGGCAGCTTGCGGCCATGACCGAGGCAGCGGACCTAGCGCCTCCATCACGCTCGGTTACACTGCTGGACATACGAAGCTTCCGTCTGCGGCGAGCATCATGCGGCACAAGCCTTGCCCCAGTAATCTTGCTCCAGTAATTTGGAGCGCAACTTCCCGGAGTGCGCGATGCCGACCACGATCACCGTAATGTACGATAACGTTGATGATGCGACCTTCGATCTCGACTACTACATGGCGAAACACATGCCGTTGGTCGATGCGAAGTTCAAACCTTTCGGCATCAAGGGATGGCGTGTGCTCAAGGCTGTTGGCACTCCCACCGGCGAGAAGCCTCGTTACAGCATCATCGCTAACCTGGAGTTCGACACCGCCGAGCAGTTCAAGGCCGCTGTGGCGGCCGAGGGCGGCCCGGTGTTCGGCGACGTGCCCAACTTCAGCAACAAGGCGCCAGTGGTCGTGATCGGGGACCTGGTAGGCGCAGCCTAGCCAAGGTGGATTTCCGGCGCCGTTGATCCTGTCGGCCGCGTCACTGGGGCCTGGTCACGCCCTTGGCGACCTGCTCGTCCACCGCCTGCTTCACCGCCGCGCCGAAAGCAGTGCTATGAAGTCGGTAAACGCTTCCGATGCCAACCATGCGAACACCGCCTGATTGTGATCGCAAGTGTCGGCATTGTATCGTTGCGGCTGGGTGTCCATAGCGCTCTCCCTTAACCGAACCGTATCGCTGTCCGCGTCAGGACTGCCACCTGGACGCCCTGCCCTCAAACTTTCACCACCAGCTCGTCTTGGAAGTCGGGATTGCTGAACCCGGGTCCGGCTGGATTGCAAACGATCCGGGTGCCGCCCGGGCGGACCAGGTCGATCGAGTGGTGAACATGCCCATGCACCCACAGGTTGGCCAAGCCCGCGTCCGTCAGGTACGACAAATCCGACGCCGAGTTGCTCGCCACCCAGCCTGTCCGAGTGGCGGCTGGCAGGCAGCATGGGTGCGGCGCATGATGCGTCACCACCACCACGGGCCGGACGTCGCGCGGCCGGGTCAGCGCCGTGGCGATCACGTCCCGGGTTTCCCGATGCAGCGCCGCCTCGTCTCCGTTGGTGATCCAGCGGGCGCCGCGGCTGCGATCGACGTAGATCTGCTCGCCCGTCGCCCGCCTCGGGGCTCTCTCCTGGCCGGCAAGCTCGCCATCGGCCCACAGCGTGCCACCCACGAAGCGCACGCCGGCGCACTCGGCCTCATCGTCGTCCAGCAGCGTGACTCCGTGCCGGTCGGCGGCACGACAGGCCACGCTGCGTTCCTCGGCCAAGTCGCGGTGCCAAGGCTCGTGGTTGCCCAGCACGAACACGGCCGGCTTGCCGCCCGCCAACTCGGCCACAATGGCGAGGGCTCGGGCGCTGCTGCCCTCCCACACGTCGCCGGCGATGACCAGCACGTCGAAGGCCGGACGCACAGGCCGGAAAGCCTCCGGGTAAGGCACCGCCTCCAGGTGCAGGTCGGACATCAGCCATAGCCGCGCCATACCTGGCTAGCTCTGGCGCAGCATGACCCCGTCCGGGCCGCCTTCGAGGGCGCCGGGGAGTTCCATGAACTCGTCGAAGGTGAACGTGGCGGCAGGTTTGACCGTATAGCCCTGCATCACATACCAAGCCTCCAGCGGCGTCAGCAGGAACGGCTTGTCCGCCGGCCAGGGCCTATACTCTTCCCAGCGCACCATTTCGGGATGCGGCTCACGAATGATCTCGCGATCCTCAGGATCTGGCATCAGACACATCCCTCTTCGTGAAGCGACGACGGTGGCCAAACAGCTTCCCACCTTGTCACGGGCCGGGCTGGGTGGTCGCAGGCTGTGCGTTCGGCAGCTGTGGCAGGCGGCTGGCTTCCAGGATGGGCAGGTTGCCCTCGGTCGGCACGTAGATGACCGCGTTCCGGTTCTGCTCCAGCCCGTTGATCCACAGGTAACGCAGGTAGGCCTCGTTGCCCTGCAGGCTCTTGCCGATGATCTCGTTGGCGCGCGCGACACCCTCAGCCCGGGTAATCTCGGCGTCGGCCTCGAAATGGGCGCTCTCCGCCTTGGCTCGGGCCTGGGCGACCGCAATCTGCCGGTTCTGGTCCGCCTGCGCCAGCTCGGCCTCGCCGGCTTTCTGGGCATGCCACACGTTGTAGATCGGGCAGCCTACCATGCCGCTGCCGATCGTCAGCAGCACCAGCACGACGATGCCTATGATGGCGCCCGGGCTGATGAAGCGCGCTCTGCTGCTGCCGCTCACGGCTGTGCGCGTCCGGCAGCACCTGCCTGCAAACCGCCTCTGCCCTCGAACAAGCTCATCACTGCGACCATGGATCGTCTCCGCCGTGTTGTTCGCCATTGTGCACGAAGTCAAAGACTACGCAAGCACGATAGGTCTAACAATTGAGCCGACAGAGATTGGTCGTTTCCGTGGCCTACTTGGCCTGTGCGGCTGAGCGGACCAGGAAACCAGCATAAGGCTATTCAAAACTCCCATGCGGAATTAGGGTTCCTGAGGGGCCTGAGTCCGCCGTTGAGGACGGTGTCGGGCAGCGAGAAGTCGTATCGCCCGAGGAAGTTGAGATGGCGCCAGATCAATGGGGACAGGTGGGCGAGGTCATCGTTGCGGACATCCGTGCCGTCTGCCCTGGCTTGATGGATGGCTTCCTGCATGTAGATGGCGTTCCAATGCACGACGGCGTTCAGCGCGAGGCCGAGGCATCCGAGTTGCTCTTCCTGCCCTTGCCGAAGCGGGCTCCTGATCTCGCCGCGCTCGCCGTGGTGAATGCGGCGGCCGAGGCGATGGCGCAGTTCGGTATGGTTGAGCTGGGTGAGGGTGCGCCTGCGGAACCCGGCGTCGTCGACGGTGCGCAGGATGTGGACGGTCTTGGCGATCCTGCCGATTTCGGCGAGCGCGCGGGCCAGTGTGGTGGGTTTGTCGCGGACCTGGAGGGTGCGCATGATGCCCGCCGCCTTGAGATGGCCGAGTTTCAGCGATCCGACCAGGCGGATCGCGTCGGACCAGTTCTCGCGGATCAGGCCGGGGTTGATGGTGCCTTTGGCGACGCTGTTGAACGGGCCGTAGTCGGCCTTGCGGTCGATCCGCCACAGCTTGGCGTCACCCAGGTCGGCCAGCCGCGGGCTGAACTGGTAGCCCAGCAGCCAGAACAGACCGAATATGGCATCGAAATAGGCCGTGGTGTCGGTCATGACTTCCATCGGCTCCAGCTCGGTTTCCTGCTCGAGCAGGAGGGCAAGCAGCACCAGACTGTCGCGCAGCGTGCCGGGCACCACGATGGCGTTGAGGCCGCTGAACTGGTTGGACATCAGGTTATACCAGGTCACGCCCCGGGATTGGCCGAAGTATTTCGGGTTGGGCCCGGCATGGATGGCGCTGGCGGGTGCCGTGAAGCGCATGCCGTCCGCCGAGGCGACGTCGCCTGCTCCCCAGAGCCTGGCGAGCGGCAATGCGGCATGGGCGGACACGATGCGCGCGCTGGCGGCCGCGATGGTGTCGGGGCGGATGAAGTTTTGGGTGACCCAGGCCAGGCGCTCGCGCCGCAAAGCCGGAACCTCCTGCCGGCTGACCGGCTCGATGCCGATGTTGCAGGCCTCGGCGACCAGGGCGGCGCACAGGCTGGTCTCGAACTGCTCGACCTGGGCGTGCCGTTCGCTCAGGTGCGTGAAGGCCTGGGCGAAGCCGGTGCGCTGCATGACCTCCAGGAAGAGGTCGGGCATGGCGGCCTTCGGCATTCTGCCCTGGATGGCCGGACGCAGGGCGCGCAGGGTTTCGGGGTCCTCCAGCCGGTCGAGCGGTGCGACGACAAGGCGCGTCCTGCCCTGCACGGTCTCGAAGCGCAGGTCTGGGTTGCTCGCCGCCCGCTCGGCCACGGTGCGGTAGGCGCCGTCGAGCAGCTTTGCCAGCCCGGCGATCTCGATGTCGGCATCAAGCGAGCGGTTCAGCGCGCGGCACACCACGAGCTTGGATTCCTGCCAAGTCGTTCCGTCCAGCAAGCCACGCCGTGGGTCGCCGTAGCGTGTGCCGGGATTGGCAAAGATGTCGCGGCGCTTGACGGCGGTGCGCCAGGCATCGATCAGCGCAAACACATAGGCCTTGGCATCGGCCACACGGCCTTGCGCGTCCAGCGCATGCGCCCGCCACGCTTTCGGGACCGCCACCGTGGGCGCATCGCGCATCTTGGCACTGGACCAGTCGGCGACGCCGGCGAGATAGTCCATCGCCTCCTGCACCGCCTTGCCGCCAGGTCCGGCCTCCATTTGCAGCCGGGTGGCGATGTTGAAAAACAGGCGGCGTGCCCGGCGCCATCGGGTGCGAAGCTCTGCGTAGGGTCTGGCGTCATGCGGCCTGGCAATCGCGTCGACCTCGGCCATGGCGGCAACGAGGTCGGCACGCGGGAGCCGCTCGAACAGCGCATCGCGCCATTGATCCAATGGCAGCGCATCCTCCGTGAAGACCAGTGCCGCCATGTCGCGCAGCAGGATTGCGGCGTCGTCGAGGTCGCGCAGGCTTCTCAGCCGGGCTTTCTTTTCGGCGCCCTCGGCATCCTTGACCAGGTCGGTGAGCAGCGCTTCAGCCAGTTCGGCCGCGTCATCCTGGGCCGCCGTCTCCAGCGTGTGGAACAGCGCCGCCACGGTCGCCGTTCGGCGGGGTTCCTGAAGTGCCGCAATCGCGGAGGGTTTGCCCACTCGGGCGACCCGCGCCAACCGCTCCAGGCTCGCCGCCGGCACGCCTTTGGGTGGCGACGGGCGCAGGTCGAAGGCACGGATGGCTTCGAGCCTGTCGAAGTGCAGAAGAAGTTCACCGGAGGAGCGCTGCGTCGGCACGGTCCGCAGCTCGTCCAGGGCGGCGAGGTTGGCCTCACTGGTCTCGTCAAACAAGGCTGCGATCCGCGTGCGCTGCTGCTCATCGAGCGCCGCCACCAGGCGGGTCCACAGGCGCTTGTGTGCTCGGTCCCTGATGCGGCCGACAAAGCGTTCAAGGACGCTGACACCTGGCAGCAGCACCTTGTTGACGACCAGCCAAGACGTGGCGCGCTCGATCAGCGGGCCGGGATGGTCTTCACCGCTCCAGCACAGCGCATAAAGCCATCGGGTCAGGCGGAACCGGGCCGGTCCGCTGTCGGCGAACTCGCTGAAGCCGTAGCGCTCGCGGATCAGGGCGAGGTGGCGCAGGCGCTGGCCGCCGTGGTCGAAATAGCCTTTGAACCCGGCCTGTGGCGGCAGCCCCAACTGGCCGATCAGGAAAGCCGTGACCGACTGAGGGATGTCGCAGTCGTCGCCGGGAAAGGCGCCCAGGAATCGGGCCGATCCGAGCATGAGGCCAAAGCCCAAGCGGTTGTGGTCGCCACGCAGCCCATCGACGACCTCCCGGTCGCCGCTGTCCAGGTGGAAATACCGCGACAGTTCGTTCGGCGAGGGTGCGGCGGCAAAACGGGCGTAGTGCCGCCGCTGCTCGTCGGACAGGTGGCGGGTGGGCATGTCGTGCGGAACTTAGGACATTTGCGGCAGAGAGGATGCCAACTGAAATCACACGCCTTTTTCTTCGCAGAACACCTATGCGGAAACCGTCCTTTTAGCAATATGTTTTGCGAAGCCCCGGGGGACCTCTCGTGAAGCTCGGCTATGCCCGGGTCTCGACGGACGAACAAACCCTGACCAGCCAATGCCAACGCCTGTCCGCCATCGGATGCGACAAGCTGTTCGAAGAAAAGATCTCCGGCGTCGCGCGCCACCGCCCCAAGCTTGAGAAGCTGCTCGATCAACTCCGCAAAGGCGACGTGCTGGTGGTGACGCGCCTCGACAGGCTGGCCCGCTCCACCTCCGAACTGCTGCGGATCGCTGAGCGCATCACCGAAAAGAAAGCAGGATTACAGTCACTTGACGAGCCGTGGGCCGATACGACAAGCCCGTCCGGCCGGATGATCATGACGGTCTTTGCCGGCATCGCTGAGTTCGAGCGCACCCTCATTCTCAGCCGCACACAGGAAGGCAGGCTGGCCGCTCAGGCGCGCGGCGTGGCCTTCGGCAGGCCAAAGAAAATGCTGCCCGACCAGCAGGAACTCGCACGAGACCTCGTCCGAGACGGGAAATCCATCAGCGCCGTCGCCAGGACGTTCAACGTCCATCCAGCCACGATCTACCGCGTCCTGGAGCGATAGAAGCCTTATGCTGCTTTTCTGTTCCGCTCAGCCGCACAGGCCTGGATGTGGGCGAAGACGCTGTCACGCTAGGCCCGTCGCTCGGCCGGCGTGAACCCTCTATATGCTGCAAGGCGCCCCTGAAAAAATCCAGGTCCAGCTGTTGCTGGCCAACCTTGCGCTCCAGTTCAGCGATTTGGGCCCGCGCCTGGACCAAGCCATCCGCCCTGGCCCGCGATGCGCGTGTACTCTCCGCCACAAGGACCTCTGGCGTGCGCGGGCGCCCGCGTTTGCTCGTCACCCCTTCCGCGCCGTTCGCGCGGAACCGGTCACGCCAGTGATAAATGATCGTTCGCTGAAGGTTCAGCTCGATGGCCAGGGCGCTTGCGCGCTCGCCAGCCTCCAGCCGTTCAACGGCTTTTAGCATGAACTCCCGGCTGTGACGTCCGGACTCGCTCAGGGACATCGGTCCATTCTCCTCGTTGGGAGCTGTCCGAATTTACCTGTCTCACTTCAGGGGTCCACTCCATCCCGGCGACCGCGCGCGGGGCGCGGGACAAGGGCGCCTGCACCGCAGGCGGGAGCGCAGCAACGCCCCCTTGTGGCGCGCCCAGCAGCAGCGGTATCGCCATCACGACCTCCGATTCTGGCTTTCTCCTTCCCAGGCTCCCCGCCTGCGGTGCGAACCGGCACCCGTCGCACCGAAGTTTTTCCGGGGCCGGTTCTCGTTCGCACCGGGGCATGCAGCTTGAGAGGATCAAATCAGCGTTGGAGGTGGCCGTGTTGCGGCTGACACGTCGAGGCGAAGTGGCCGAGCTCAGGGAGCTGACGGTCGACGAGGACCTGGCGCTGCGTCGCGCCTTCGGGCATTGCGGCAAGATCGAGGATCGGACGATCGGGGCCACGGTCGTCCGCCGCCATCAGCATTCAGGGGCTGGACGCTGGTTCCTGTGCGACTGCCTGGGCAACGTGCCGCGGCCTCCTGCCTTGATCCCGGTGACGGAGGATCACATCCGACGCCACACCGAGGCGCCCTGGCCAGCGCATGACCCGGCCTGCGACTTCTACCGGGACCGGGCCGAGCAGCTTCTGATCTGCGGCAGCTACACCCGCCCGGTGCCGCGCAAGCCGATCCCGCTCGTCACCCGCTACAAAAGTGCCGAGCACACCACAGCGGCCGTCACGGGTCGCAGCCGCGACCGTTATCGGGGCCGGCTGGCGACGTTGCTGATGCTGCTGCTGGAGAAGGCTGGGCTAACGCGTTAGTCCCGGACAGCCGCTACCCTCGATCGCCGACCAGTACCGGGCCTTGCGCATGGCCGCCCGCGAGATCGAGCTCGAGGAGGACGTCATCCTGGCGAACTTCCTCTGCACCTACCTCCCTGCCCTGCCCGAGCTCATGGCGAAGATCGCTCGCACGCCGCCAGAGCGCTTCCGGCGTAGCCATTGCCCGCATGTGCTGCTGGTGACGATGGCGGCCGAGGCAGCCGAGGGCCACATCAGGCCGCTCCGTGGCGACCCCATCCCGGTCCGCGGCGGAATCGCGATCTTCGGCGAGCGGGATGGGCATGGCCAAGAGCCGGCCGGCGATCGTCGGGCCCGGTCGCCCTACCTCGCGGCTTGCGTCGTCTGGCAGATGGCGCCGCATGAACCGGTCAAAGTGCTCAAGGCCTACCTACACCCCTGTGCCTCACAGGGGCACCTGATGCCGGTCGACAGCAACCTGGAGCGTCAGACCCTGGCGCTGTTGCTCAGCCTGCAGGACTGGCTGGGCAAGCGCCGGAAGGTGCGGGTGACGATCGACAAGCCGGTATTCGATCTTAGCTGGTCATCGGCCCCCGCACCGGCCCAGGCCGTTGGAGGAGCCCCTGTCGAAGCTGCGGCTCTGCTGACGAGGATCGGAGACGCACACCGCGCCAGTCTGACCACGCTCCGTGAGCTGGGCATCAAGCACCGACCTTAAGGCGACCAGGAAGCCCGCGATCCCTGCGTGCCCGACTTCGTCCTCTGGGCGGAGGCGAATCATGCCATCCAACATGGCGTCGTCATCATGGAGACGATGGCGTTCGCCGACGACGCATACCGGGACAGGAAGCACCGCACCCATGGGCTGATGTCCCGAATCCTGGGCGGGGCTCCCGTTGTGGCGCATGACTTCTGGTCATCAGCCGGCGTTGCCCAGGGTCAACGTGACCGGCAGTTCTGGCTTGATGCGAGGTGGACGGTGACCGGTCCCAAGTAGCGCCAGCTTTACGAAGCGTCGGACTCTTGTGACACCCTACAAGGCCCAGTGAAATACCGTCTCCTCCAGCAAGTATTTTCTTCACGCCTCGACAGGTTTGATCGTGAACGGCTTGCGGTTCTCGGTGACGCTGTAGGCGGCGTGGAGCAGCTTGCGCATCGCAGCGATGAGGGCGAGTTGAGGATTATATCGTCGGTTGTCATGCAGACAACGCTAAGCCTAAGCGGATATCTAAGTCTCTGATATCACTGGTTTGTCCAGCAATAAGACGTTTTCTGGACGCCTACTGGAACTCACTTCAAAGACATCCAGATCCGTCCATAGAATACATCTCGTAACCGTCTTACGTCCCAAAATGGTCCACCACAGTCCAGAGACGGTCGATGCTCCCTGCTTGTTCATTCATAGGGTTGTCTGCATGACAATTAACGCTGTGCCTTCAGATACTTGAGGCAGCGCCGTTGCTCTTTGATCCTACCGAGCTGCGTTGCTGGTCTTGCGGCCGTGAGCAAGTGCCAAAAGTCGGATGCGTGAGAAAACCCCAAACAACTGTATTTTCAAGTTGTGGGTCTTGTCCCGTGAGCAAATGCAAACCTGCTTTCCGTCAGCCCCGGCGGATAGCCATCGGCTTGCCCGAGCGCGGAGGCACCGGAGGGGCCGACGGGTGAAGCGTAATGCCCTTCCGCTCGTCGATGTCAATCCTGGCTTCCGGGTAGACCGCCAGCGCGAGGTTTAGCTGCGGCAGCATGTCCCTCCTAAAAAATCGGATCACGCTATACTCGGGACCAAACTGGTTGCGTAGGGAACCCCAGGTAACTGGCACTGGCTTGTTAAGCACGTGGAGCCGGTATGCCAGCCACATATAAAGATCGATCGCCATCGACTTGCCCGAGATTTCCTGGATAGCTGCTTCGCGCAGCGGAAGAGGGTGGTCGATTAGCGACTGGTAGAACCCCTCGTCAAGCCGCACGAATTCCTGCCACAGGCTCGCCTGGCCACCCTTGGAGGAGTCCAGCGGTAGGATGGCGTCGCGAACAAATGCCCCGTTGCGCACGAGTTCCACGGTCGCTGTCCGTTCGAAGAAGGTAAGGCGGCACCGGCTTATCCTGCTCGCCTGTTCCCTGACGCTCTTGTAGGTCCGTCCCCCGATTGGCACCCCCATGGTGGTGAGCCACGCATTCATCGACGAGCCGAGTTCGACGTCTCTGCTCTTCGTCTTGACCGCCTGCGTCTGCAAGTAGAGCAGGATCATCCGGGCTATGGCGCCGTAAGGGATGCCGACCGGAACCTTGTTGGAGTCTAGACCGCTCTCGATGAGCAACTTTATTGGCCCGCCCTCGCGTTCCCAAACTTGCTCGGTCGTTCTGCGATGCGGTAGCGACGCCATCGCAAAGCCGGCATGAGCAATGTCAATCTCCATATCTTCGTCGGACAAGACGGCGTGGGCGGCGTCCAGGCATGCTACCTCGCTTTTGCTTGTTGCCGAGAAGCGCTTTGCTTCGGCGATCCCGTGCCGAAGGAGGATGTCGTGGACTTGGCTCATGGGCCTCATTGCGCTGATAGCTCGCCGGTGTGTCAACTTGGCACTTGCTCACGGCTGCTATTTGAAGGGTATTAGTGATTAGTTATTAGGGTTGCGAGGGAATGTGCCAGTGTATAACTGAAATTTCGATAGCAAGTGCCAAAAAACCGTGAGCAAGTGCCAGTGGGTTCTTGCTCGCCGCGTCTCGCTCGGCGCCCGCATCCCGTTTGGCGACGCCCTGCAGCATCGTCGATTCGAGGCACCCGCTTGGCATATCCTTGCGCCACGGGTATTCCGTCCTCGTATAAGACGCTTGTGGCGCGCAAATTGCGCAGGGTTTTTGGCACTTGCTCACGGCCGGCAGGCGTGCCTGACAGGCCTTGGCACTTGCTCACGCCGCCGGCGCAAAAGCGGCAGAAACAGCGTTACCAAGACCGGCGCGGGCGACCTGCATCGAAAGCTCCCTACGCCGCGCAGGACAGATAACCAGCCCACAGGTTTATCCCGGAGCCTGCTTTTGGCATTTCCTCACGGTTGCGGCGGACGCTGGGGTAGAGGCGAAGTACCGCGGCTGTAACGGCGGCGGGGCATCTATGGAAGAACTACGCTCGGCACGCCAGCCCAGCCGATGAGTTCGAACTGCTGACACGGAATTACCAAGACAGGGGCGCGAACATGCCAAAGAAGTAAGTGACTATGAAGGTGCTGCTCTTAAAATTCACTGACATCATCAAGCTCCAGCGGCGAGAGGCTCGTCAGGCTTAGTGTGCCCATCGACGCGGACGAGGCGGCACGGTCGGCCGCGATTAAGCCCGTCGAGAACGATGCGGCTGACTGCGCCGAGAAGCATTTGACAACACCCCGTCGTCCGCGAGGACGGCCTAGAGGAATGGTTGGAGCGCGTGCGGCTGAAGACGCCGTAGATAGCTCACCGCACCGGCCCCCTGACAAAACGATGCTGGTCCCGATCGGCGCCGGCGCGGCGATGTTCGCAAAGCGCATTCACGGACCAGGCTCGCCCGGACCCGATAGCGGCCTACTTCAGCGCGTGCAAGGACGTCTTCTGCACATGCGTCCGGACCTGAACGAGGACAGCCTGGAGGAGGCGGCCAAGGAGGCCGATAGAACGGCCGAACTCTATGGGATACATCGGGCCACTCTAGAGAAACTGACAGATGGCAGAGGAAAGGACCGCATCCAACACACAGTTCATCAGCAGCGCAGTGGCGCGCCATGGAAAGCCCGAAGTCAAGTTACATGACACGTTCTACAAGTTCGGCGCGTTGGATCCAGCCCGAAGGCGTCTGGACCGGGAGACACAAGGAAGGGTGCGGACGAGGGGCGCTACGTCTCTCGGGTTGTGACCCCCTCCCCTGCCGTAGCAGCCTTCCTCCGGTCCTTGGCGGCCTTCGCCATCAGCCTAGACCGCCTCGACGCGAGCTTTCTAATCTCGGCGCGGAGGGCGTCTATCTCCGCGTCGATCTCGATGATCTCCCGCGGCAGGGCGGCGCGGGAGGTCGGGTTCCCCGTCGCGGGGCCGGCGGGCGCGTCCGACTGCAACGCCACGAGCTTCCAGATGCTCTCCGCCTCGTTGCGGGAAAGCGTAGGTCTGATCAACTTGCCCTCCACGGCCCGGCGCATTCCGGCTTCGTCGAGATGGCTGAGCTCGTAGAGCGTCGTGAAGCTGGTTGGCAGTATCTCCCGGTCTACCCAGCCTGAGTCGAAAATCCTCGCCGCTCCCATCATCTTGCGAAGGTTGCCGGCAGACCAGCCGGCGAACAGGGCGACGGAGTTTCGCAGGGCCGCCCTCCCCTCCCCTTCGGAGAGCTCGTCCAGCATGGCGTTTAGCTCGCGACCGATTTCCACGCTCGCCTTCAGGACCTTGTCGGTCTGCTCGGCAACGCCGTCCATCGCGTTAACGACGGCTACGAGCTTGGCTTGGTCCTCGATCACGGCAACGCCGACCGCCTTACGGATCAGGTCCAGTCGCTCGGACGAGATAACCCGCATGACCCGCGACACCGTGGCCCCGCGGCCGGCAACAAGGCGAACAGGCGGCGCTCCCTCCGCTTCGCGAGGCGGAGAGGACAGAACGAGAGCCGGGCTGACGCCGCCGTTCGCCTCGGCGGGCGCCGAAGTCCCCCAGTTGCGCGCGGGCTGGATTCGATGTCTAGCCATTGATGCCGGCCTCCGACTTCAGGCCAATCTCCAGGCGCACGAAGTTCCAGAGCGCCGCAAACGCATCCGCCCCAGCCGTCGCCATGTCCGTGGTCGTCAGACCCGCGCCGAATTGCGTGGTGACGACGTCAAGGGCGGGTATGTCGGAAGGCGCGAGTCTTGTGTCCGCCGTGAGGTCCACCCTTGCCTGCGCCCACGACCTGGTCCGCCGATTGACCCTATTCAGCACAAAAAATGCTTTTGTACCAGCAATAGATCGACCGAACGGGACCACCTTCTCCAGGTCCGCGGGACTGGCCGATGTAGGGATCAGGACGATGTCCGCCACCTCGCACAACGAGCGGATGGATTGTCGAGCTTCGCCAATGCCAGGTGGCGTATCTACTATTACGATATCGTAATCATTAAGTTTCCGCAGCGAGCGCCACTCCCCTAAGTCCATCTTCCGGACCAGGACGTCCACCAGGCCGAGCGCCGGATTAGCCGCAATTGTGTCCCGACGCCAAGCTCCCCAGGTCATGAGGCTTTCCTGGTCGTCCATGTCGACTCCGAGCGCCGTCATTCCGGCTAGTCGGGCTGACACGAGGAGGGCCGTAACCGTCGTCGTCTTTCCCACTCCCCCCTTCGGCGCCACGAGCAGCACTATCCGGGGCGGACCGACCGCGCGCAAAGAGCGCGATGCAACCAACTCATCTTGAAGCACAACCATGCCCTCCATTAAACAGACTGTGCTCCCGACCGGAGCACGCCGCCAAGGCGAAAACCGGAACGACTACCGCGACGGGACGGATTCGGAGCTCAATGTTGCCTTGCTGACACGAGTAGGCAGCGAACACTGCTGTGGATCAGCTTGGAAGACATTAGAGACGAGTGCGCCGATGGTGCTTTTCGCCGCGAAAGCTCTCCACGATGTGCAACAGGCGGTCCAGTCCGAGACGTCATTACGCCGCGAAAGCAGGTGTCAACACCTGCTAATGAGCTAGGCCGACAACAACCTTTCGCGGCGAAAGCCCCGTCGACGCGAGCCACCGTCCAAACATGGACGTAGCTTGTTCGGCACGATAAGCGCGTGAACGCTTTCGTACCTGGGGTGATTAATGCCGCGGTCCGTCACAGCGAAGAAGCAACGGCGACATGGGACGAGCCTGGGATCAGATTTATAATTCATCAACAGCGTCGCTCGCGCACATCAGTGGAAGCTGCTCAACGTGCCGAGTGAAGAAGCGGTCAATGTTGCCCTGGTAGCGCTAGAGGCAATGCAGTGCCTGTTCGATCGGGTTGCAATCGCAGCCGCCTAGACTTGATCTGTCGAACATGGCGAGCTGCTGCACATTCTTCGCGGCGTGTGAACGCTCAGCGTTAGAAACGTTCGCCGACGAGAAGGGCGGCCACGTTCTAGCTGGAGGGGCAGCGGTGGGAGGTCGTAGCGGACGCACCAGCCCCTTCGGCGGCGCGGTAGACGCGGCTAGTATTGTCCGCTTTGGCTATGCCACGATCGACAACCCAGTTTATCGGCTGTAAATATATGACAACACACGGAAACTTCTCTCTGGAAACCCATGAAACTCCGCCCGCTGCGCGTTTGAACGCCGCTCCAATCATGCGATTTGGTGAGCGGGGCAGAACTGGTCCGACTCTAGCGGCTTTCCCGAGTGCGTTACTTGTGCCCATCAGTTTAAGGTGCTGTTGGTCCGCGCAGCTCCCCTAGCGCACGTGGCAGATCGTGGGAGGTATGCACGCATCGGAGGATCTCTACCGGGTCTGTCGCAGGGTCGTAGACGAGAAGGTAGCTGAACTGCGGCAGCGATCAGAATCGGCAAGAGTGTCGCCTCCCCTCATTGATGCGACTCACGTCGTCCGCTTTGAGCGCTGGGGACGTTGGCCCCTGGATCGTGCGACTGCGTTTGGACCTGATCTTGGCTTACCATCGTTTTGCCGCCACAGGGCGCCTGAGGTGAACGCCTCTTCGACGCCTGCCGCGCGGATGTAGCTGCGCATCACCGCCTGGGACCCGTGGCGGGAGTGCTTCATGATGTCGCGTTCGTGCACGCTGGCTTGGGCCAGGGTGGTGATGCAGCCCGCGCGAAGGCTGTGGGGGGTGATGCGAGCGAGCTCTGCGCCCCGGTAGCCGGCCTCCCAGGCTCGTTCCCTCAGGATCAGCCGCACGCTCTCGGCAGCCAGGCCCTGCCGGCCGATCGCGTCGTCGCGGGTGATGCGGCGGAACACCCAGCCCTGCTCGATCCCGGCGCTGCCCAGCCAGGCCTGGAGCGCTGCGACCGGGCACTGGGCGCTGAGCGGGTTGGCAGCGACGTGCACGACCGTGCCCTCGCCGAGCTGGTCCGCCTTGGACCGCGCCAGGAACACGCTCAGTCCCTGCGGTCCGAAGCTCAGATCGCCAATCTTGATCTCGACCAGCTCGGACCTTCGGAAGGCGCCGGCGAACCCCAGCATGATCAATGCCCGATCCCGCTCGCCACGCAGGTCGCCGCCGCAAACGCTGGCCAGCTTGATGACGTCGGCCGCCAGTAGCGGGGCAGCCTGTCGCTTGGGCCGGGTGCCGTGGGCGCGGGCGATGCCCTGCAGGGTCTTGCGCAGCTCGGGGTCGCGGCTGTCGAACGGCAGGCGGAGCAAGGCGTGAGCCTGCACGATGGCGGAGAGCCGGCTGGTGAGGGTGACGTAGGCGCGCTTGCCGGCCAGCTCCGCCAGGTGGTTCGCGACCAGGGCGGGGGCGGCCGGGGCAGGGCCGATATTCCTGGCCTGGCACCAGGCTTCCCAGGCCCGCAGATGGCTGCCGTAGGCCCGCCGGGTGGCAGGGGAGAGTGCCTGGCGCGCGTAGTCCAGGGCGGTCTCGGACAGCACGGCTGCTGCCGTGGCCGATAGGGCGTCCGGTCGTGTGGTGAGCGTCGCTGCCGCGGTGTCGTCCGGCATGGAATCCTCCTCTGGCGAGGCTAGCCGGGCGGTTCTGTGCCAGTCAACTTGCGTTAGCGGCTATTAACACAAGTAGCTGCACAAACTGCCGCCTATGCGAATGCAATATGGCTATTACCTTTCAAAAAACGTGCAAATCTGTTACGCTACAGTAGGTTAGAGGATTCTAATATCGAGGCTCAAGGACCGAAAAGGCCGATGTCGACCGAGGATGAAGACGACCTATGGTTCCACCCGGTGTGGGAGGACGAATCCGCCGAGGACGGTCTCGACCCGCCCGGCATGCCTCCCAGCAAGCGACCGGGTGTCGCTCCGGGACTGGACGCGCCCGCTTTGTTGGCGCCCCTCGCCGAGGCAAGCGCCGCACTCGCCCGGCTCGATGCCCGGATTGAGGCCGCTAACCCGGCCGTCGCCGAAGGGCTGCGCGCCCGCCTCGCCCTGCGCGAGGCTGCGGGATGGCTGGCGCACCAGCATGGAGCCTGGGTGCATCCGACCGACCTCGGCCTGCGTGCCGCCGGGTTGACCGGCTCCATCACCATTGCGGCGATGAGCGGGCGTTTGCGCGCCACCTTGCCGACGACCACAGAGGATGCACCGTTGCCGGAGGCGCTTGCGGAGGACCTGGGCGTCGTCCAGGCGCTGCAGCTCGGCCGGCTCTGGCTGCGCCTGGCGGAGCACCGAACCTGGACACCGCTGGCCGATGCGGCTGCCCTGAAGCCGCTCCTGGCGCAACTGGGCCATCACGCGCCGGTCGAGGAAGCCATGAACGCATGGCTTGGCCAGTTCGCCGGCCGCTCAGCCCCGGCTGATGCCACCCTGCCGGCCCTGCTGCGGACAGCGCAGTCAGCGCAGGCCTGGTCGCAACACGAGCCGGGGCAGGGGAGGGGAGACCATCTCGCAACCGCCGCCTTGTTCCTGGCGGCTTGCGTATGGCGGCAGGCGGGCACGACCCCGATGCTGGCGCTGCCGTTCTGGTCGGCCACGCCGGGACAGCTGGAGCACCTCGCGCTCACCGCAGGATCGGCCTGGACGTCCAGCTTCCTGCTGGCGATCGCAGACGCGGCCCGGCGCGCCAGTCAGGAGCTCTCCCGGCTGCAAGCGGCGGCGGAGAAGGCAGCTGCCCTGCACCGCACGGCCCGCTCGCAGCTCCCTGTCGCCGCGGCGCTCGCCATCCGCCGTCCGGTGCTCACGGCACGTGGCTTGGCCGACCAACTCAAACTCAGCCCGCAGGCGGCGTTGGTCCTGCTCAAGCAGCTGGTGGCGGCCGGCGTGCTGCGCGAGGCGACCGGGCGCGCGGCGTGGAGAGCCTTCGTGGTGGCGTGAGGCGGGCAGCCGGGGGTGGCACGGGCGGCCACTCCGGCAACAGCAGGCTGCGGTTCGTCGCCCGAGCCAAATCGAGGGCATCCGCCAGGGTGGTCGCCAAATGCTGGGTGTCGTGGTCGATGTGGCGCAACACCCAATAGCGAACGTAGCGGCTTTCCATCAGGGTCCTGGTCACGCCGAAGCGGTGCATGATGTCGCAGTTGTCAGGGTCGGTGCCCTGGGCAGCCAAGACGAGGGCGCCGATGAGCGCACGCTCGAAGCACTCTCGCGGTCGGGGTGGAACAGGGGCCTCGGGAATAAGCCTGCTGAAAGCGAAGCGCTCCGTCGGCGGCGGGCTGTAACGCTCCCGCCCTTCTCGTGCCTCCCTGGCCATCTCGGTCTCATTCGCACGATCCCGCGCGGTCAACCTGGCCTCGCGCATCCCACCGCCAATGCCGTATCGGCGCCGGTTGTCCTCCCGTGTGGTGGCAAGTGCACGGCCGGAACCGCACAGGGCGCCAAGCAGAAGCCCGAACGGCTCCAGGACCGCACTGAACAGGCGGCGGGCGAGGTTGGCATCCGTCGCGGTGAGGTGCCACGGCAATGTTTCGCCATCGATTTTGGAGTTCTCGCCGTTGAGCAGGACGAGGGGTTCCCAGCTCACGCCGATCAGGCGCGTGCCGCCCTCCGCAGCCAGGAAGGTGACCGCCGCAAGCAAGGTGGGGGCAGCAACGGCCGGCGGCAGGCATCCCGGCGTCCATTCGTCCAGCAGCGTCCACCCACTTGCTTCCTTGCTCCAACAATCCGACGGCTGTTGCGCTTCCTCCCAAAGCGGCCCCAGCAGGGGAAAGCAAAGCCTTCGCAGAACCTCGACGACCTCACCTCGCTTCAGCTGCCGCGCCCAAGGGACGCGCGGCCTTCGTTTCCTCTGGGCGGCCCCAACTCCTGCGCCTGCGAGGCCTTGATCGTTTTCGTTCGGTGCGCTCGAAAGGAGGTATTCCTGCACGCGCAGCAGCAGCGGCCTGGCCTCGTCCGACAGGCTGACCGTCCGACAGCGCCGATACCGCTGGAGGACACCGAACGGCCAAAAGGGTATCAAGCCCGGTTCGAGCGCGGTGTCAGCAGCGCGTTCGCACCGGTTGATGATCATGTCCCGAGCCGTGGTGTAGGAACAGCGCTACTGAGCAGGGTTGGCTGCTCGATCAGGCTGCCAATGCTGGCAGGCTGACGGTGAGATCATCGCTGAGTGGCGCGCTGGTTTCCAGCGTCATGTAGCGGGCGCGCTGAACGGCCCACTCATCATTTTGCTCCAGCAGGATCGCGCCGATTAGCCGGGTAACCGCGGCTTCGTTGGGGAAGATGCCGACGACGTCGCTTCGCCGTTTGATTTCGCCGTTCAGTCGCTCGATTGGGTTGGTGGAGTGTATCTTGGCTCGATGTTGGGCGGGGAAGCCCATGTAGGCCAGCACGTCCTCTTCGGCGTGGTCGAGCAGGGCTGCCAGTTTGGCCACGCGGGGGCGCATTTGATCGGCAACCTCGCGCCACTGTTTGCGGGCAGCCGGTGCGTCATCCTGGGCGAACGCGGTTCCGATCCAGGCCGACACGATGCGGCGCTGTGTTTTGCCTGCGTAGGCCATGGCGTTACGCATGAAGTGCACGCGGCACCGCTGCCAGGTGGGGCTGAGGATCTTGGTGATGGCGGCTTTCAGTCCCTCATGCGCGTCGGAGATCACCAGCTTGGTGCCGCGCAAGCCGCGCCGGGCCAGGCTGCGCAGGAACTCGACCCAGAAGGGTTCTGCCTCGCTGTGGCCTGTGGTCATGCCCAGCACTTCGCGCCGGCCATCAGTATTGACGCCGACGGCCACGATCACTGCGACGGAGACGATCTGGTGGTCACGCCTGACTTTGACGTAGGTGGCATCCAACCAGACATAGGGCCAATCGCCTTCGATCGGCCGGTCGAGGAAGGCGTGCACACGCTCATCGATCTCGCCGCACAGGCGGGAGACTTGGCTCTTGCTGATGCCCTCCATGCCGAGAGCCTTGACCAGGTCATCGACGGAGCGGGTCGAGATGCCTTGAATGTAGGCTTCCTGGATCACCGCCGTCAGCGCCTTCTCGGCCATGCGGCGGGGCTCCAGAAAGCCTGGGAAATAGCTGCCGTGGCGCAGCTTGGGGATGCGCAGCTCAACCGTGCCAGCCCGTGTCTGCCAGTCGCGGTCGCGATAGCCGTTGCGCTGGTTGGTTCGCCCAAGGCTGCGCTCGCCGGGTCCGGCACCGCATAGCGTCTCGGTCTCCAGCGCCATCAGGCGTTCGGCGGCAAAGCCGATCATCTCGCGCAGGAAAGTCGCGTCGGAACCCTTCTCCAGCAGCTCGCGAAGGGCGATCTTGTCGTCGGTCATCGTGGTGGTCCTCGGGCTAGAGGTGCGTGTTGCAACCCGACCCTACCCAGCGCCGCCGCGGTGATCACCGCTGTGGGTAAGTAGCCCGCCTGCGCCAGACGCTTGGCGGTCGCTCCAACGAGCTACTTACCCACAGCTCCTACACCACGCCCTGGGACACAACCTCGGAGTTCTTCTTCAGCGATCAGCAGTGGGCGGCGATAGAGCCGCTTCTGCCAACCAACCAGCCTGGTGCGAAGCGGGTGGACGATCGTCGCGTGCTCAGCGGCGTCGTCCACGTGCTGAAGATCGGGTGCCGGTGGCAGGACACGCCAGCGATCTACGGTCCTTCGACCACGGTCTACAACCGGTTCCATCGATGGTCCAAGCGCGGCATCTGGCAGGGTCTGTTCGCAGCGTTGGTGGAGGTGACGCCCGGCGGTATCCAGGCCATCGACAGCGCGACGGCCAAGGCGCAGCGCGCATCAGCGGGCGGAAAAGGGGGGCCCAGGCCCAAGCCATCGGACGCTCACGAGGCGGGCCAGGGACCAAAATCCACGGCGTAGCCGATGCGATCGGCCGCTTGGTCGCGTTCACCATCACTGGCGGGCAGGTCAGCGATCACCGGCCAGCTCACGGTCTGCTCGCCCCATTACCGCCATCTGACGCTTGTCTTGCCGATGCAGGCTACGACAGCGACGGCTTGCGCTCCTTCCTCAAGGGCCGTGGCACGCTGCCGGTTATCCCCAACAATCCAACGCGCAAGCGGCTGCACCCGTTTGATCAGACAGCCTACCGGACGAGGAACGCCGTCGAGCGGATGTTCTGCCGGCTCAAGGATTGGCGCCGCATCGCAACCCGCTACGACAAGCTCGCCATCAACTACGCATCAGCCGTCGCACTCGTGGCCATCGTCATGTGGTGGACCTGAATGAGTCTCGACCCTAGTCCGCGAGTGGCAGTCCGGGCCGACCTACCGCACGAGCCTGCGCACCACGATCCGCAGCTCCTATGCCGGGCATTACCGGCGCATGGTGCCCAAGCTCCTCGATGCCCTCGACTTCCGCTCCAACAACGCCGTGCATCGGCCGGTGATCGAGGCGCTCGCGCTGGTCCGGCGGTATGCCGCAACGCGGCAGCGCCACATCCCCGCCCACGAGACCGTGCCGATGGAGGGCGTCGTGCGCCCGCTCTGGCGGGATGCTGTGCTCGACCCCGGCCCCAAGGGCAAGCCGCGCGTCAACCGGATCACCTACGAGATCTGCGTGCTGGAGGCGCTGCGCGAGCGGCTGCGCTCCAAGGAGGTCTGGGTGATCGGCGCCGACCGCTACCGCAATCCGGATGAAGACCTGCCCGCCGACTTCGCGGACCGGCGCGCGCCGTATTACGAGGCGCTCGGGCTGCCGCTCGACGCCGACACGTTCATCGCCGGCCTGCAAGCGGACATGCGCGCGGGCCTTGCCCGGCTCGATGCCGGCTTGCCGCGCAACCCGCATGTCAGGATCACGAACCGTCGTGGGGGCTGGATCACGGTGTCGCCGCTGCGGGCCCGGTCCGACCCGGAGAACATCGACGCCGTCAAAGCCGAGGTGACGGCGGACTGGCCGATGACGGGCCTGCTCGACATGGTCAAGGAAGCCGACCTGCGGCTCGGCTTCACCGACGCGCTGGGCAGCCCCACGGCTTATGAGACCCTTGACCGCACCGAGCTGCGGCCGCGGCTGCTGCTGTGCCTGTATGGCCTCGGCACCAATGCGGGCCTGCGGCGGCTGGACACCTCGCGCGACGGCGGCCCGAGCTACCGCGACCTTGCCTACGTGCGCCGGCGCTACCTCACGCCGGACCGGCTGCGCGAGGCCATCGCCGTGGTGACCAACGGCACGCTGCGCGCGCGCAATCCGCTGCTTTGGGGCGAGGGCACCACGGCCTGCGCGTCCGACAGCAAGCACTTCGGCGCCTGGGACCAGAACCTCACCACTCAACGGCACGTCCGGTATGGCGGGCGCGGGGTGATGATCTACTGGCACGTCGAACGCAACTCGCTGTGCCTCCATTCGCAGCTGAAGTCGCCCTCCTCGTCCGAGGTGGCCAGCATGATCGAGGGCGTGCTGCGCCACTGCACCGAGATGGCGGTGGACCGGCAATACGTGGACAGCCACGGGCAGTCGGTCGTGGCGTTTGCGTTCACCAAGCTGCTTGGCTTCCAGCTCATGCCCCGGCTCAAGCGCATCGGCAAGCAGCGCCTCTATCGGCCCGATGCCGGACAGCCCGACCTCTACCCCCGCCTGCAGCCCGTGCTGTCGCGGCCGATCGACTGGGAGCTGATCCGCCGGCACTACGACGAGATGGTCAAGTACGCGACCGCCTTGCGCCTGGGCACGGCGGAGGCCGATGTGATCTTGCGGCGCTTCACCCGCGAGAACGTCCAGCACCCAACCTACAAGGCGCTGCTGGAGCTGGGGAAGGCCATCAAGACCTGCTTTCTCTGCCGCTACCTTTCGGACGAGGCGGTCCGACGCGAGATCAACGACGGGCTGAACGTGGTCGAGCACTGGAACAGCGCCAACGACTTCGTGTTCTTCGCTCGCCGCGGCGAGATGTCGAGCAACCGCCGCGAAGACCATGAAGTCAGCATGCTCAGCCTGCACCTGCTGCAGAACTGCATGGTGTTCGTGAACACGCTCATGCTCCAGCAGGTGCTCGCGCGGCCGCACTGGGCCGGCCGGCTGACGGATCGCGACCGCAAGGCGCTCACCCCGCTGATCTGGGAACACGTCAACCCCTACGGCCGCCAGGAACTCGACATGCGAACCCGCATCGCCGCTCTCGCATGACTCGAAATGGCGGCTGGTGTCACGACTGTTGGGAACGGGCCAGCTCGTCCAGGGTGATGTCCTTGCGAGCCTTTACAGCCGCCAGGATCACCGCGCTGAACGCCTCGATCCGGTGCGAGCAGGTGTCGCCCCCCTTCGGCTTGGCAGCGCTGCGCCCGTCGTCGCGCCAGGCCCGCAGCCAGGCAATCGCCGTCGCCTTGCCAACCTCAAACCGCACGGCTGCGGTACTGCGTGACATGCCGCCGTCCACCGCCGCGATCACCCGACCGCGCAAGTCCTCTCCATACGTCTTGGCCATGAGCGCTGGCCTCCAAACCCAGCCAGCAGCTTGAATCAGATCAGCGCCGCGTCGGGCAAGCCCTTCAACTCTGGTCGGTAAGGACGCGCTCTAGCACTACAGCCGGGTTTCATGTGTATGTCCCCGTGTTCGCTTGTTCCAGTGCTACCCGAGCGATCTTACGGATGCGGAGTGGCAGACGACTGAACCCGTGCTGCGCGGCTACGCGACGCTGACGGCGGACCTGCGCGAACTCGTCAACGCCTGCCTGTATCTGGAGAAGGCGGGCTGCCCCTGGCGTTTCCTGCCCAAGGAGTTCGGTTCCTGGCAGACCGTGCGGAGCTGGCACGACCGCTTCCGGGCCGACGGCCTCTGAACTGACATCGCTGGCCTGTTGACACGGGCCGTGCGCGCCAGGCAGGGCCGGGCGCCCGAGCCGACGACGGCCATTTTGGACAGCCAGAGCGTGTCGTCGGGGCCGCAGGCGGGACCGCGCGGCGTGGACGGCAACAAGAAGCTGCTCGGCATCAAGCGCCATGTGCTGACGTGCTCGCTGGGTTTCGTGCTGGCGATCCTGATCACGGCGGCCAACACGCACGACACGCAGCCGGTGGCCGCGCTGCTGGCGCTTGCGGCTGGGGACGGCTGGTCCATCGAGCGCGTCAAGGTCGATGGCATCTACGTCGGCCCACGCATGGCGCAGGCCGCGACGGAACACGGCGTGGACGTGCAGGTCACAACCCGCGACGCCGACGTGACGGGCTTCAGGCCGTTGCCGCTGCGCTGGCGCATCGAGGCAACGTTCGGCACGCTGGCCAACCGCTGGCACCGCCTGACCCGCAACCTGGAGCAAAGCCCAGCAGCCGCCGAGGACGCCATCAGCCTCGCCAACTGCCATCGCCTATTGCGCGCCTACCAGCGTTCCGAATACATGGCCGCGTGATCAAACAGGCTCTGAATCCGATTGTAAAGGGCATCAACCTGGTCGGCCGACGCAACGTCCGCGATACTTGCTGCAAGGCCTTCCTGGCGCGCCCGCGCGAGCCGCTCCTCGTCGACGTCGCACACGTGGACCCTGGCGCCGGACTGGGCAAATGCCAGGCCGATCGCAAGCCCGATGCCGGACGCTCCCGCCGTGACTAGTACGCGCTGGTTGCGCAGTTCGATCTGCATGCCGCGTTCCTAAAAGCTGGTGCCGGTCGAGGCCCGGGCGCAACGCTGTGCCCGGGCCGGCTCGGCCGACTAGAGGTTAGCGGCGACCGCTTTGACCTCGGTGTAGAGCTCGAGCGCCTCGCGCCCCATCTCGCGGCCCCAACCGGACTGCTTGTAGCCGCCGAACGGCAGCGCGACGTCGTTCGGCAGGTGCGCGTTGATCCAGACCGTGCCGGCCTTGATCTTGCGCGCGAGCTTGTGAGCGACGCCGATGTCCCTGGTCCAGATGCTCGCGCTGAGCCCAAACGGCGTAGCGTTTGCCTCCGCGGCGATGCGCGCTAGGTCGTCGTCGTCGAACGGCATCGCACAGATGACGGGGCCGAAGATCTCCTCGCGCACGACGGACATTTGCGGATTAGTATTGGCGAATACGGTGGGGGTCACGAAGTAGCCCTCCGAGCCCCAGCGCTCGCCACCGGTCACCACCTCGGCACCGTCGCGCTTGCCGGCCTCCATGTAGGAGGTCACGCGGTCAAGCTGCTCCTGAGAGACGAGCGGGCCGATGCGCGTCTCCGGATCAAGGCCCGGACCGACCTTGAACCGCGGCACCTGCTCGGCAAGCCCCGCCATCACCTTATCAAATACCCGCTTGTGGACGAGCATGCGCGATCCGGCGGTGCAGCACTGCCCGCTGTTGAAGAAGATGCCCGAGGCGGTGCCCGGGATCGTCACGTCCATGTCGGCGTCCGGAAACACTATGACGGGCGACTTGCCGCCGAGCTCAAGGCTGACCTTCTTGAGGTTGCCGGCAGCCGCCTTGACGACGAGCTTGCCGACCTCGGTCGAGCCGGTGAACGCGACCTTGTCGACGTCCGGGTGGGCGGCCAGCGCCGCACCCGCCGTGCCATCGCCGGTGACCACGTTCAGCACGCCGTCCGGCAAGCCTGCCTCCTGTGCCAGCTCGCCGAGGCGAAGGGCGGTGAGCGGCGTCTGCTCCGCCGGCTTGAGAACGATCGTGCAGCCGACAGCGAGCGCTGGCGCGATCTTCCACGTCGCCATCATCAACGGAAAGTTCCACGGGATGATCTGGCCGACGACGCCGACCGGCTCCCGCAGCGAGTAGCAAAGCCAGTCACCGGGCAGCGAAACCGGGATGCTCTCGCCGGTCAGCTTGGTCGCCCAGCCGGCCATGTAGCGCAGCAGCTCGTAGGAGAAGGTGACATCGCTGTTGCGCGCGTCGGTGACCGGCTTGCCGTTGTCGATGCTTTCGAGCTGGGCGAGCTCGTCGGCATGCGCCTCCAATAAATCGGCGAGCCGCCAGACGAGCTTGCCGCGCTCGACCGGTTTCATCCTGGCCCACGGTCCGTCCTCGAAGGCGCGCCGAGCGGCGACGACAGCACGGTCGACGTCCTCCACGCCGCCCTCGGCGACTCGTGCGATTTCTTTGCCGTCCGAGGGGTTGAACACGGCGAAGGTCTTGCCCGAACGAGCGTCCGACCACTCGCCGCCGATCAGCAGCCGGTGCCGCCGCTTGAGAAATTCGCGGTTCGCGGGGCTGATTACGCTATCCTTGCCGATGTAGGTCATTGCTTGCTCTCCTAAGTTTGGATCTTAGCTCCTTGCAGGTCAGCGGCTTCCGATGACGCCGACCCGCAGCGCGTCGACCGCGACGGCGATGAAGATCAGGAAGCCGCCGATCATGTCGACGTAGAAGGACGGCACGTTGATAATCGCGAGCCCGACATGGATCACAGTGATCAGCAGCACGCCGCCAAGAATGCCGAGCGCATTGCCGCGGCCGCCGAACACGCTAACGCCGCCGATGATTGGGGCCGCGATTGAGTAAAGCAGGAAGCCCTCGCCCTGGTCCGAGGTGATCGCCATCTGCCACGAGGCGAGCAGGTAGCCCGCAAGGCCTGCGAGGAACCCGGACAGGGTGAAGGCCAAAATTTTCACCCGGTCGACGCGGATGCCGGCTACGTGCGCGGCCGCGGCGTTTCCGCCGGTCGCGTAAAGCTGGCGGCCAAACACCGAGCGACGGAGCAGCACCGCCATGCAGACAAAGGCGAGCAACAGCACCACCGGCATCACCGGCCAGCCGCCAAGCGTTGTCTGCCCAACCCACAGGTAGGAGGTCGGAAAGTTGGTGAATGTCGAGCCCTGGGTGATGGCGAGCAGGCCGCCCTGCAGAATGATCATCATGCCAAGCGTCTCGATCAACGACACCATGCGCAGCCGGGTGATGCAAAAACCGTTGACGAAGCCGATCAGCGTCGCCGCGCCGATGCCGATGCCGGCACAGGCGAGCGCCGGCAGCCCGGTGCCGGACAGCGTCAGCGCCCCGAGCATCGAGGAGATGCCGAGGTTGCCGGCGATCGAGAGGTCGATCTCGGCGACCAGCAGCGGCAGCGAGGCGGCGAGCGCGAGCAGGCCGAGCACGGTCGCCTGCGTCATGATGTTCTGCAGGTTCGCGGTCGACCAGAAGAAGCTGTTCAGGCCTCCGAAGATAGCGACGAGTGCCACCAGCCAGACCCAGACGATATTCTTCAGCAGCAGATGGAGCGTGAACTCCGACCGGCGCGTGCGGGCCGGCAGGGTCAGCACCTCGGACACCGCCGGCGACCTGGCACTCGTCATGATGCAACTCCTCTGATCGGCATGGGCGTAGCGGGGCACATAGGCGGCTGGCCCGTAGAGTAGGCGGCGGCGAAGACGTCCTCCTTGGTCAGGCCGCTCGCGGGCACGACGGAGGAGATCCGGCCACCGACGAACAGGGCCACCCGGTCGACCACGCGCAGCATCTCGTCGAGGTCGCTGGTAATGACGATCACCGGAACGCCCTGCCGCGTCAGGCCGTCCACCAGGCGATGCACCTCTTCCTTAACGCCGACGTCGATGCCACGGGTCGGCTCATTAAGGATGACGAGGCGCGGCTGGGTAGCGACCAGGCGGGCAAGCAAAACCTTCTGCTGATTGCCGCCGCTGAGCGAGGAGATCGGCGCGGTGGCCGAGCGCGCCTTGATTGCGAACAGCCGGGTGAACCGCTCGATGAGTTGGACCTCGGCGGGGCGCGACATCATGCCGAAGCGGGATAGCGCTGGCAGGCTAGAAAGCCCCATGTTCTGGCCGATCGAGCCGATTGGGACCACGCCGTCGCGCAACCGGTCCTCGGAAAGAAACGCGATGCCGGACCGCAGCGCCTCGGCTGGATCGTGCGGCAGGGGGCGCGAGACACCGCCCTCCTCGATCTCGCCTTTCGCACCCGGCAGCAAGCCGTAGATGGCGCGCCCGAGCTCCCTCGCTCCGGAGCCGGGCAGGCCGGCAAACCCGACGATCTCGCCGCGACGCAGCTCCAACCGGTCCACCTGCAAGCCTGGTGCCCGGACGCGGAACGACCAGGCCCTAGGCTTCTCTGCGGCCGACAGCACGCGGTGAAACAGCCGCACGTCGCGCCCGACGACCATCTCGCTCAGCGCGTCGGAGTTGAGGTGCGAGACCGTCTGTCGCTCGGCGATCATCCGACCGTCGCGCAGCACCGAGACCTCGTCGCAGATCTCGAGGATCTCCTCGTTGTAGTGCGAAATAAACAGGAACGAGACGCCCTGATGCACCAGCCGGCGCATGAACTCGAAGAGCTGCGACTTGTCGTCGACCGTCAGCGCCGTCGTCGGCTCGTCGAGGATGATAAAGCGTCCGCCGCTGTGCAGGGCACGAAGGATATTCAGCTTGCGCTTCTCGACCGCGGTCAGCGAGCCGGCCCGGCGACGCGGATCGAGCCGCGCGTCGTGCAGGAACGAGGCGGAGAGGCGCAGCATCTCGCCCTGCCGCACGAAGCCGCGCACGGCCGGCCAGCGGCCGAGCATTAGGTTGTCGGCGACCGTCATCGGCTCGACAATCATCGGTTCCTGCGTCACCAGGAACACGCCGCGGCTCTCCATCTCGCGCACGTCGGCAACGCCGACGTCCACCCCGTCGAGCAGCACGTCGCCGCCGCTTAGTGGCGTGAGCCCGGCGATGATGCGCACCAGCGTCGATTTGCCCGCGCCGTTTTCGCCGAGCAAGCCGTGTACCGTGCCCCGAGCGACCGTGAGTGATACGCCCTTCAGGGCAAACGCGCCGCCATACCGCTTCTCGACATTGCGGACCTCAATGATGCTGTCGATCGCCACGCCTCCCCCCACCGGCCAACCGCTACTCATAGGCGATGCCCCAGTCGTTCGACGCCACGTTGGCCCAGAGGCGTGGGTCGTCTGCATTGGACGGGCTGACGACGAAGGGCGGGATGATCAGCCGCGGGCCGCTCACGCCCTGGACGAACTCGCCGGCTTCCCAATAATACTTCTTGTTCTCGTAGCGACCGAGCGGTACCGCCTCGCCGTTAATAGCGTATTTCGCCAGCATCTCTACCGCGATCTCGCTGTAGGCTATCGGGTCCTGCGAGATGTCGGCGTCCTGGTAGCCCTGCTTGATCCACTGCAGGCCGATTGGCTCGCCGTCTATGGTGACGAAGATCACGTGCTTCGGGTCGCCGATCTTGAACCACTTGTTGCGCTGCTTTAGCGCCGTCACAACGCCGCGCGCGGGCGTGTCGCTTGGTGCGTGCACAGCGTCGAGGTCGGGATACTCGGACAGCGTGTCGACGGTGACGCTCAGCATATTCTTGAGCAGCCCTTCGGTCGGCCGGTCCAGCATCTTGATATCGGGATACTTCACGAACGTCGCGTCCCAGCCGACCTTGCGCGCCCGCCAGGCATCGCTTTGCAGCGAGCCGTAGCAGTTCAGCACCGTCCCCTTGGCCTGGCCGCTATACTTCTTCTTCAGCAGGTCAATGACGGCGTTCGCGGCCATCACACCGCCCTGGTTGTTGTCAAAGGCGACGGAGACGGCGACGTTGCCGCTGATGGTCAGACTGTCGACCATGCCGACGGGAATGCTGCTAAAATTAGCCTTCTTCACCGCACTGACCATTGCCTGGCTGTCGACGGTGTCGCCAATCATTGCGATGGGACGGCGAAGCAGCAACGAGTCCCATTGCTGGATCTGTATGGTATTGTTGAAGTTAGCGTTCACTGCCTGGAAATCCCAGGATTTCCCGGCTGCGGCGCGCTGTGCGGCCTCCTGCAGGATGCGAAAGAAGTAGAAGTCTAGGCTCTTGTTGCTGAAGCCGAGTAGTGGGCGGTCCGCTGCGTAAGCAGAGCCACCGGCCATGGCTGCGGTGCCGGAAGCAGCACCCATCAGCTTCAGAATGTTGCGGCGGCTGGGCCGCCCGAACTCACTGCGCGGTTGTTTCATTGTTCGTCTCCCTGATGCTGGCAGTATTTCACTTGTTTCGAGCTGCTGCTTCTGCCGATCTTGGGTGCCAAGCTACCGGATTGTTCGTCCTGCCGAGCTCATTGTTACTGCGACGTTGGCAGACAGCGCCCCAGCCGTCAACTGCGTGATCACAGATCATAGGATGCCGGCTTTGGTTGACGTAGACTGGCGGTCGCTCTTTTCGTGCATACATAATCATTTTCCGAGGATCGGACGTGACGGAGCCCAAGCACCAGTCAATCGACGTGAGAAGCGTGCAGGAGCGCGTCTACGACCGAGTCCGCTCAGACATCCGTCAGGGCGTGTTCACGCCGGGTGAGCCGTTGACCATACGCGCGCTTGCGGCCCGTTTCGGCACGAGTGAAATGCCCGTGCGCGAGGCGATCAAACGCCTGGTCGCGGAAAAGGCGCTGACCCAACAATCCAATCGAACCTTCAAAATTCCGGTCCTGACCGCCGAGCGGTTCGGCGAGGTGATGCCGATCCGCGTCATGGTCGAGGGCCGGGCGACGGAGCTCGCCGCCGAGTTGGCCGACACCGTGCTAATTGAGAGGTTGCGCAAGTCGAACGACGCAATGAAATGGGCGCTGTCACGCTCGGACGCGATGGGTATCCTACAGCATAACCAGGCGTTTCACTTCCTGATCTACAAGGCCTGTGGCAACCCGACGTTGATTGAGATCATCGAGATGCTTTGGCTTCGTAGCGGCCCATACCTTGCGGCATTAGCGGCGGAACGGCGCGGCATCGACGCGTTCTTCGACGCAGCGGCCTCGCACGTCCGTATCCTGGCCGCGCTGGAGGCCGGGGATGGCGAGGGCGCGGCCCGCTCCCTGCGTGACGACATCGAGACAACAGCAAAATGGTTCTGGTCGAAGTCCCAGGCGATCAACGCGGCCGATGATGCGGGCGGAAAAAAGCAGGTCTGCGATCCCATTGCCCAGTCGCCGCGCCGTCGTGCGGCCAGTAGTAGGCGCTCCCCCAACGCGACGGGCTGATGCGCTCATAAGCTCCGTATTACACCGCGGCAGTAGCATAGGGAACGTTGCTGCCGCCATAGCGCCGCAGCCGGACATTTGCCTGCTCGGCATGGCCGACGAAGCCCTCTAGCATGCAGAGCCGCGAGCAGAACGCGCCGATCTCGGCGCTTGCCGCATCGGTCTCGATGCGCTGGTAGGTTACCGTCTTCAGGAACTTGCCGACCCAAAGGCCGCCAGTGTAGCGCGCCGCCCCGTTGGTCGGCAGCGTGTGATTGGTGCCGATGACCTTGTCGCCATAGGCCACATTGGTGCGCGGGCCGAGAAACAGCGCGCCATAGTTCGTCATCCGCGCCAGGAACACGCCGGGATCGCGCGTCATCACCTGCACGTGCTCGGAGGCGATTCGGTCGGCCTCGCAGATCATCTCCTCCTCGTCGTCGCAGAGAATGATCGCACCGTGGTCGGCCCAGGCCTGCCGAGCGACGTCGGCGGTCGGCAAAATCTTAAGTAGCCGCTCGATCTCGACGAGTGTGTCGCGTGCGAGTTGCTCGGAGGTCGTCAGCAGCACGGCCGGCGAGTTAACCCCGTGCTCGGCCTGGCCCAACAGGTCGGTCGCGCAGAACTCGGGACTAGTGGTGTCGTCGGCAATCACCAGCGTCTCCGTTGGGCCGGCAAACAGGTCGATGCCGACGCGACCGAACAGCTGTCGCTTGGCCTCGGCGACGTAGGCGTTACCAGGGCCGACGAGCATGTCGACACTCTCCATGCTCTGCGTCCCCAGCGCCATCGCACCGACCGCCTGCACGCCGCCGAGACAGTAGATCTCGTCCGCACCGGCAAGATGCTGGGCGGCGACGATGGTGGCGGCCGGCCGCCCCTTGAACGGCGGCGCGCAGGTGACAACGCGCGGCACGCCCGCGACCTTGGCGGTCACGACTGACATGTGTGCCGAGGCAAGCAGAGGATACTTTCCGCCGGGCACGTAGCAGCCGACCGAGTTTACCGGAATGTTCTTATGGCCAAGAATGATGCCAGGCCGCGTCTCCACCTCAAGGTCAAGCAAAGCACCGCGCTGGTGCTCGGCGAAATTACGGATCTGCGTCTGCGCGAAATGGATGTCGTCGACCTCGTCGGCGGAGAGCTCTGCGACACAGCCGGCAATCTCGTTATGGGTTAGGCGAAAGTCATCACGGTCCCAACCGTCAAATCGGGTGGATAACTCGCGCACGGCGGCTTGGCCGCGGCGTTCGATGTCGAGCAGCATCTGCTCAACTAGCGCACGAACTTTTCTGCTCTCATCCGCCTGTTCCGCTTGCGTGCGTCCGGCCTTAAGGATGTGTGCCACTTTCGGGGGGTGTCCTAAAACGGAGATTGATGGATATCGATGTATGAAGAGTTCTATTTCTTCAAAGAAGAAGCAAAGGCTTCGATCCGCTAAGCTTTGTCTGTCCATGTCAGCAAAGTGCACATTAGGAGACAAACCTCTTTTGCTTCTTTTTAGAAGAACACTTCTTCCTTAGGCTACCAGGCTTTCGGAACTATGCTGAACGCTGGCCGCCACAGTGCCGCGGATGAAGTCTGCGGCCCGTTCGGCGATCATGATTGTCGGCGCGTTCGTATTGCCGGTAACCAGCGTCGGCATCACCGATGCGTCGACCACTCGTAGCGCCTCTACGCCGCGCACGCGCAAGCGGTCGTCAACTACCGCCATCGTGTCCGAACCCATCTTGCAGGTGCCGACCGGATGGTAGATTGACTCTACCCTGGCGCGTAAATAGGCGTCAATCTCAGCATCCGTCGTCACCTCCGCCCCGGGCGCGTACTCGGCACCGCGATATGGATCGAACGCATGCTGCGCGACGATGTCGCGGCTAATTCTGATACCTTCCCGCATCACCCGCATATCCTCGGGTCGCGCAAAATAGTTTGGCTGGACGACCGGGTAAGCGGCCGGGTCGCGGGACCTGATTTGGATTGAGCCGCGGCTCTCCGGGCGCGTGACATTGAAGTAGGGCATGAAGCCATGCTCCGGAATAATCGAGCGGCCATGGTCGTCGTACATGATCATGACGAAATGGTATTGAAGATCGGGTGCCACGAGCTCCAAGCGGGTTTTGACGAAGGCGAGCGCCTCAATACCGTGATAGGCACCGGGCCCGCCAGCGCCGATCATGTACTGGCCGAGCGAGAGCGCGGCCTTGACCGGCTGCACGTAGGGCAACATCGAGATTGGCTGCGACACACGCTGCTTAAGCCCAACGGCCAAGTGGTCCTGCAGGTTCTGGCCGACACCGGGTACATCGGCGACGATGTTGATGCCGAGGCTATGTAGATGCGCAGGCTCACCGACGCCGGAGAGCTGCAGGAGCTGCGGCGAGTTAACCGTACCGCCGCACAGGATGACCTCGCGGTCGGCCCAGGCTTTGTGCGTCCGACGGCGATGCCGGTATTCGATGCCCCGTGCCCGGCCTTTCTCAATGATGACGCGGCCGACCAAAGCGTCAGTGATGACCGTCAAGTTCTTGCGCTGCCTTACCGGGCGGATGTAGGCGTGCGCGGCATTTGACCGAGTCGCCCGCCAGCCACTGCGGTCGAGCGTGCTGTCGCACGGCCCGAAACCCTCCTGCTGGCTGCCGTTGAAGTCCGAGGTCACGGGATAGCCGGCCTGTCGTCCGGCCTCGACGAACGCTTTCGCCAAGGGGTGGCGCAGCCCGTAGCGACTAGTCTTGACCGGCCCGTCCGTGCCGTGGAACTCGCCTTGGCCCTCCTGCCAGGTTTCAGAACGGCGAAAATACGGCAGGCATTCCGCGTAGGACCAGTTGAGATTGCCAAACTGGGCCCACCGATCGTAATCCGACGCGTGCCCACGGATGTAGATCATTCCGTTAACGCAGCTAGAGCCGCCCATCACCTTGCCGCGCGGCCAGAATAGTCGCCGTCCATCGAGGTGCTCCTGCGGCTCTGTGTGGTAGCGCCAGTCAAGCTGGCCGGTGCGCATCAGCTGGAAGTAGCCGGCCGGCATGTGGATAAACGGGCTGCGATCCCAGCCGCCGGCCTCCACCAGCGTGACCGTCACCGACGGGTCGGCCGATAGCCGGTTTGCCAGCACGCATCCTGCGGAGCCGCCGCCCACAATGATGTAGTCTGCCATGGTCGTTCCTCGTTGGTGGCGTCTACGCGCCCTGTCATAATTCTGGTGGGGAAGACGAAGCCTTGACCTCTCGTGCTCTATCGCACCTCACCTCGAACGCCGACGGATGTCAACTCTTGTGATCACAGATCGCAAAAACGTTGGCCCGGACGCGGTGCTCGGCCGCTGCTGCCGTTTACACTTTGCGCGAGGAGATCGCTGCGGAGAGCATCAGGATCTATGGTGTGTTCACGTCGCGTCGTCACAAGTTGCTTCGGTTCCGTTGTCGTTGGCGAGTCCCGGATACCATTGCTCGAACAGCGGCCGGAGCGTGCCGTCGAGGGTTCGCGTTCAAGTCTGCAGCAGAAGGTGCGCGCCGCGCTTGGTGGGCCAGAAGGCCCAACGGCGCGAAAACGCACGGTAGCGGCTTGCACGCAATGTTTGGGCGAAGCCGGAGAGATCGGCAGCGCGCCTGAAACCCAATGGCGACAGTCAGAGGGAGAGCAAGTTTATATGTATTGCACGCAATCTCACCCCTTGCGTTAGCCCCCTTGTTTGCTGCGTGCAATACGCCGGCTCGAAAACTGTCAATGCGTCCAATATGTATTGCACGCAGTTATTGCACGCAATAAACAGGTAGCTCATGCCGAAGTCGAACCAAATATCAATGGATCAGGCCCTAAACGGCCAGATACGGCTCAAACAGGCCGTCCTTATCGTGCGCTTTTACGCGGATGGGCCTTCCGGCCCACGCGCCAGAACCTGGTGCCACCTATGTCAGCCAGACGCGGGCTGAACTGGTAGCCGAGCAGATGGAAGATGCCGAAGATCGTGTCGGTGTAGGCCCCGGTGTCGGACATGATCTCGGTCGGCTGCAGCTCGGTTTGCTGCTCCAGCACGACCGAGAGCAGGGTCAGGCTGTCGCGCAGAGTGCCGGGCACGGTGATGCCGTTAAGCCCGGTGAACTGGTCAGAGACCAGGTTGTAGAACGTCACCCCACGTTCCTGGCCATAGTAGCGCGGGTTCGGCCCCGAATGGATCGTGCGGACTGGCACCACGAAGCGCAGTCCATCCGCAGAGGCCACATCACCGCCGCCCCACGCGCGGGCGAGCGGGATGCGGTTCTGGGCCGCGACCAGGACGGCGTTCGACCGGGTGAGCGTCTCAGCCCGGATGTAGTTCTGCCGAACCCAGCTCAGCCGTGATCGGCGCAGCGCCGCGTTGTCGCGCCGGATGAGCGGCTCGAAGCCGGTGTTGCACGCTTCGGCCAGCAGCACCGCGCATAGGCTGGTGGCAACGCCGCCGGCCCGTGCGCCGCCTTCGCTGGCATGGGTGAACCCGTCGGCAAAGCCGGTGCGAACGTGCATTTCGAGCAGCAGTTCGGGCAGATCCACCAGCGGCATGCGTGCGGCAACGGCCGCCTTGAGCGCGACCAGGCTGGGCGGCTCCTCCAGCTTGTCGAGGGCGGACAGCACCAGCTCGCCGCCGTCCACCTGCACGGCGGCGTTCTTGGGCAGGTTCGCCGCGGTATCCTGATAGGCGGCGTCCAGGCGCTCGGCCATTCGCGCAATCTCGGCCGGCCCGTCGGTCGAGAGGCCCAGGGTGCGGCAGATAGACGGCCGCGCCGCTTCCCAGGCTGAACCCGCCAAAAGGCCGATCCGCGGGTCGGCAAAGCGCAGGCTGGGTGACGCGAACAGGTCACGCCGCCGGATCCCGATCCGCATCGCGTCGAGCAGGCAGAGCCGGTAACCAAGGCTGTCCACGCCGCCATCGGCGGCCTTGACCTGTCGCTTCCAGCCACTCGGCACGAAGCCGAGCGGTGCCGACGGAGCCGGGCCGCGCCCATCTGTGCTGCGCAGATGGCGCGCCGCGTCCAGCGTTGGCTGTCCGGCCGGCGTGGCACCGAGGGAGACGGACCTCAGCATGGCCGGCAGGAAGCGCAGCTTGCCGGGCTGGGCGCGAAGTTCGAGGAAGTAGAGATCGCCGGGCGGTCGCACGATGGCGTCGATCTGCTCCAACGCTGCCGCGAGCATCGCGCGCGGCACGATTGCGAAGGCCGCCCCGCGCACGGCGCCGTCTTCTACCGCGTCGTCCATGAGCACCCCGCCAGCTTGGCGGAGCTGGAGAGCGGCGGCGTCGAGATCGCGGCGAGTGCGCAGCCGCGCTTTTTTGCCGACTTTGGCCGCGTCGGTGAACAGGGCGGTGACCACGATGTCGAACAGGTCGAGCACATCGTCCTGCGCGGTCGCCTCAAGTGTCCGCACAAAGGCGAGCAGCGTCGCCGTGCGCCGCTCCAGCGGCATGCGCGCTACAGCTTGGGCCTTGGCGACGGTTGCAAACCGGGCCAGCGCTGTGACCCGGCCCGGCGGCACGTGATCGGTGGTTGGCAGGCCCCGCGTCAGCACCCGGATCTCGTCCAGGCGACTGACGGCGCGGGACAGCTCGGCACCGCTGCGTAGGTAGGGACCGTCCCGAAGGCGGTCGAGCGGGCTGGGACGGCCGCCCTCTCCTGCGATCAGCAGGGCATCAAGCTTCGCGCGCTGTTCGTGGGTCACATCACGGGCGAGCGTGCGCCAGAGGCGACGGGCGGCCCGGGCGCGAATGCGGGCGACCAGACGCTCAAGAGCGGACGCACCGGGAGCAGCACCTTCTCCGTCACCAGCCAGACGGTCGCGCGGTCGAACAGCACGCTCGGCCGGTCCGTGCCGGTCCAGCAGAGCGCGTAAAGCCAGCGCGCCAGGCGGAAGTGGACGGAAGGATCGGCGAACTCGCGGTAGCCGTGGCGCTCCTTGATCTCCGCCGAATGCAGCCATCGACCCCGGGCCGTGGCATATTTGGTCAGGCAGCCCGCATTGGGGATGCCAAGCTGCTGGGCCAAATGGCCTGCGACCCCGCCAGGGACAGCGGCAGGCTCATCCAGAAACGCGCCGAGGAAGCGAACGGTGCCGAGCTGGACGGCGAACCCGAGCCGCATGTGATCCCAACGCTTGGTGCCGGCCAGCTCGCGATCGGCATCGTCGAGGTGGAAATGCCGCGCGAGCTGCTCCGCGCTCGGTTCGCCGGCATACCGGCCATAGCGCCGTTCCTGTTCGGCGGTCAGGAACGAGACTGGCACCCGCTCAGCCGAAACGCGTGAGGGTGCTACTCATCACACGCGGCCGACGACCATCGCGGTCTCAAGAGCGCGGTAGACGCTGGTACGGCCGATGCCAAGCCGGCGCGCTATGGCGGCGGGTCCCAGCTTCTCCTCATGTCGCAGACGCCTGACCTCGGCAGCGTCAACACTGGGCTTGCGCCCCTTGTAGACGCCGCGTGTCTTGGCAAGCGCGATACCTTCAAGCTGACGCTCGCGCCGCAAATTGGTCTCGAACTCGGCAAACACGCCCAACATGTCGAGGAACGCCTTGCCAGCCGCCGTTCCGGTGTCCACGGGCTGCTCGGTTGCGCGCAGCGCCACGCCGCGGCCCTTCAACTCATGCACGATGTCCTGCAGGTCTTTCATCGAGCGGGCAAGGCGATCGATGCGGGTCACGACCAGAGTGTCACCGGGCTGCACGAAGTCGAGCAGCACCTGCAGCTCGGTTCGCCCGTCGCGGCGGGAACCGCTTGCCTTCTCGGCGCGAACGACACTGCAGCCGGCCGCCTTGAGGGCCGCACGCTGGATCGTGAGATCCTGGTCGAGGGTGCTGACACGTGCGTAGCCGTAAGAGGCCATTTTGTTCCGAAAGGGTCTAGACCCCGGAACGCTACTGTTCCAGAATACCGGAAGCAACCCTAATGGCACGTCAGAAGCGTTCCGCGCGAGGATGCCACAAGAGTCTACCTCAACGGAGATAGCACCGCTTGGGGGGAACCCGGATGCCATCGTCTATGCTGAGTAGATCATGCGTCTGGAGGTAGCTAGACGGTGGGCATGGGTGAAGAACGAAACCGCTGGATTCTGCTGATTAAAGAGCTGCGAGCGGAGCACGACGCGAGCATCTTAGAAGCCGAGCGGATCGCCCTCTCCCGCCCTGAATGGCGGCGATGGGTCGAACAGCAAATAAATGCCGACCATAAGTGCCGACGCACGGCCCTTCATCACATAAAAAATAGGGGTGAAGATTCGCTACTCAAAAAGAGTGGCGGTTTGCTCAAGGTCCGCTGAGTGTCGGAAGCGGCGGACATAGGCCACCACCTTCTGAAATGCACTTTCGGTTCCGCTGCTACCGGACCCCCAAGATAGTTGGCTTGCTGGCGTCCGGGCTGGCCGTGGTTCCTGCGGCAGGCGGGAGCGGGTCGGCCCGCATGGACGGCGGCGGCGAGGACGGGATAGTTGGCGGCATCGGCGTGGCCGTCGT